>CAZTUO010000358.1:1852-3343 GCA_964616355.1 uncultured Nitrospira sp. | reverse complement strand
GGCGAGCCCCCCGGTGCTGCGGATGCAGGAGCGGTACACGAGCGGTGCCGAGGACGTACAGATCGATGTGAGTCAGGAGCCACGACGCGTCATCTTCGACCGGGGCCGCCCCGTCTACGTCCCCGGGACCCGCGTGAGTGTCCATGTACCTTTCGATGGCGACCCGGCCCTGTTCCGGTTCACCCCCAGCACCTTCACCACGGTCCTTTCGAGGGGCGAGATTCGAGGCCAGGAACTGGTGGTCACCCACGAGGTTCCTGCCGACTCCCTCTCCCCCGAGGAGTTCCAGAGGCGGCTCGACGAGGAGATCGGCCGGATCCAGCAATACCTCGCGTGGGTGACGAGGGACTGCGAGTCATTCAACCAGGGGCTCCGCCGGAGGCTCGAGGGGGCGGTCCACGACCGGAGGGAGAAGGTGCTCAAGGACCGGGACCTCGAGGCCTTCCTCAAGATCCCGGTCGATCGCCGGCCGGATGCGAGCCCGGTGTTCGCGGGTCCCCTACCAAAGCGGAAGAGGCCCGTCCGAGCGGTACCCGCACACCGCCGGGCGACCGTCCCCTTCTTTTCGCCGGAGCCTGCCATCAGCGACGAGGACTACGCGGCCATCCTGAAGACGATCACCGACTGGCGGGCGGCGGTGGAGCGGTTGCCCGAGACGTTCGGGCCCATGGGCGAGGAAGCGCTCCGAGACAGCCTGCTGGTGGTGCTGAACAACCAGTTCGGGACCGGCGGCGGGGAGCTCTTCAGCCGGAAGGGGAAGACCGACGTCTTCATCCAGCACGACAAGGGCGCCGTCTTCATCGCCGAGTGCAAGGTCTGGTCGGGCCCCAAGGCCTTCGCCGGAGCTCTGGATCAGCTCCTCGGCTACCTCGTGTGGCGGGACACCAAGAGCGCGCTCGTGCTGTTCGTGCGGCGGAAGAACGTGAGCGACGTCCAGGCCAAGGCCGACGCCGTCATCCGTGGGCATCCCCGCTTCAAGCGGGAGCGTGGAGCGATCCAGGGCGTTCCCATCTTCGTCCTGCACCACGAGGACGACGCCAACAGGGAGATCGAGGTCGCCCTCGTCATCGTCCCCCTCCCTCCTGTCTCCTGAGCGAGCACTCCCCCGCGGCCGCTCGCGGACGCGGGCCACGTTCTCGGCGCGAAGAGTCAACAGCCGGGCGGAGGGAAATGGAAAGCGAAGCTCCTTGCCAGGTCCCCAACTTCACAGGTGATCGAGTAAGTCAGAGAGACGCCAGAGGACGACGGTGTGGCAACGTTCCGCCAGGCCGGTCCGCCGGGCATGGGAGGCCATGGCCTTGTCCGTCACGACGATATCGCAGTACGGAAGGGTCGAGCCCAGCGCGTCGATGTCATGGATGTCGTTCGCGGTCCACCGGTGCTTCGGGTCACGATGGTATGCGGTCTTCAGGCTCACGGCCACGTCGAAGCTCGGCATGGAATCGAATGCCCGGCGGGTGTCCTCGGGCCGCGGGAAGGGCCGCGTCCGCG
>CAZTUO010000358.1:0-1806 GCA_964616355.1 uncultured Nitrospira sp. | reverse complement strand
AAATCGCCAATCTCGATCAACACCTCTCGGGCTGCCACCACGTCCCGGATCCGCCCGCGCCGCCATCTGGGGTCCCGATCAAACCGGCCGACCTGCTCGATCTCCTGTCTCGCTCTTCGCCGGGCGACCTCGAACGCTCCCGTCGGGTCCCACCCCAGTCTGCGCAGCTCGGGTTCCTCATCGACCGTTGGGCCATCGAGGACTCTCCTGTTCAGTTCAAGCTCGGCCTTCGCGAGGACCAGATCGAACGCCTGGGGGCCATCAGGGTGCCGTGCGCGTACTTCCTCCGTGACGTCCTCCCCGGAACGTGACCTGACCCTGAAGCCACCCACGAGGCCGAACGCTCGAGCAACGCCCCAATCGAGATAGTCCATGGTGTTGATGGGCCGGGGACTGGGACCGATGATCCTGTCCAGCATCGCCTCGACCTCATGGGCGGAGACCACGGACCGAGAAGTCACCACCAGGTACCCCGACAGCTTCTCGATGACCTCGCGGAGGTCTCGGCGTTGCCGGTATCCGCGGATCTTCGAGACCTCGACGTAGATGGAATCGGAGATTGGAAAGACCGCTCGCCCCTCCCCCACGGCGTGCAGACAACCATCGAGCACCTCCCTGTGGCTCCTTCCGTCCGGATGGCCGGCAAGCGCCTTGGCGAAGGCGATCCAGTGGTTCAGATCGAGGTAGACGAGCTTGGGTGGCCGCCGCGGCAGCCGAAGGGTGGCGGGCCAGACGTACGCAACGTCGGCGCGATCAGCACCCTCCCTCAGACCGCGCGTCCTCATCCCTGGCCCTGCCGGGAACTTCATCTCTCGAAATCGCATCCTCGCGCATGCAGTCCCCCGGTTCGCTGTAGGAGCGACGCCAGCGCTCGCGGCTCAGCGGGACGTACCCGCTCAACTGATGCCGCTGAAGCCGCTCGCCTCGTTGGCTTCACCGGGGCAGGTTAGCCTTCCCCTCCGACAGGCACGAGGCGTGGGCCTCGGCCAGCGCCACCGGCTGTCAGCAGGCTTCGGAGGATCCGCCTCCGGATGTTCTGATTCCTCGGCACTTCGGCTATACTTGCCGAGGAAACGGAACAGACCATGGCATACACGGAGAGGGTCATCGATCTTGCCCGGAGGGCAGGAGCCGTGCGATCCAGGGATCTCGAAGCTCGGGGGATCCCCCGGGTGTACCTGACCCGGCTCGTCCGTCGGGGCCTCCTCGAGCGGGTCGGCCGGGGCCTCTACACGCTCTCGGACGCCCAGGCCACGGAGCATCGCACCCTGGCGGAGGCCGCCAAACGGGTTCCTCACGGGGTGGTGTGCCTGCTCTCCGCGCTCCGGTTCCACGGCCTGACCAGCCAGAACCCGTTTCAGGTGTGGATAGCCATCCATCACAAAGCGTGGGCCCCCCGGGCCGAGGGACCTCCCCTCCGGGTCGTCCGGATGTCGGGGGCCGCCCTGGAGAGCGGGGTCGAGACCCACCGCATCGACGGCGTCGCGGTCCACGTCTTCAGCCCGGCCAAGACCGTGGCCGACTGCTTCAAGTTCCGCAACAAGGTGGGTCTGGACGTGGCCCTAGAGGCCCTCCGCGACTACCGGCGGGCCCACCCGGCCGGCATGGACGAACTCTGGCGGTACGCCAGGACCGACCGGGTCTCGCGGGTGATCCGTCCCTACCTGGAGGCGCTGGGGTGAGTCGGCGGGCACCGAAGGACCTGGCCGCGTCGGTGCGCCGACGCCTCCTGGACCGAGTCCGCCAGAGGACCGAGGACTACCAGCTGGTGCTCGTCCACTACGGGGTGGAGCGGTTCCTCTACCG
>CAZTUO010000357.1:0-3355 GCA_964616355.1 uncultured Nitrospira sp. | reverse complement strand
GCGCTGGCGTGGCTGGAAAGCCTCGGGTATACGATCCTGTTCGGGCCAGAGATCGCACCGGGCGAGCCCCAGGCGGAAAGGGAGGACTACGGCCAGGTGGTGCTGGAGCGGCGACTCCGACAAGCCCTCGAGCGCCTGAATCCGCAATTTCCAAGCGACACGTTGGACGAGGCCTTCCGTAAGCTTGCCCGGCCGGAATTGCCGTCTCTCGTTGCTAACAATCGGATCCTCCACAAGTACCTTGTTGAAGGCGTGCCCGTGGAATATCCGCGGCCCGACGGCTCCATCGCCAGCGACGCAGCACGGGTGTTAGACTACGACACTCCGGAGAACAACGACTTTGTCGCTGTCAATCAGTTTACGGTGGTTGAAGACCGCCGGGAGCGAAGGCCGGATGTCGTCCTGTTCGTCAATGGGCTGCCGCTGGCGGTGATCGAGCTCAAGAGCGCAACGTCCGAGAGCGCTACGATCTGGTCGGCATTCAATCAGCTACAGACGTACAAACAGGATATTCCCTCGCTGTTCGCCTTCAACGAGGCGCTGGTGATCTCTGACGGAATCGAAGCGAGAATTGGGACGTTGACGGCCGCCCGCGAGTGGTTCCTGCCTTGGCGGACGATCGAGGGGGAAGAGCTCGCCAACGAGCGGCTACCGCAGCTTCAGGTTGTTCTGGAGGGCGTGTTTGAAAAGCAGCGGTTCCTGGATTTGATCCGCTATTTCATCGTGTTTGAAGATAGCGGCGGTGGAAACCTCCTCAAGAAGATGGCAGGTTACCACCAGTATCATGCGGTGAACCTGGCGCTGAGGTCCACGCTCAAGGCGGCCGGCGCCGGCGGCGATCGACGGGCGGGGGTCGTATGGCACACCCAAGGGTCCGGCAAGAGCCTGACGATGGCCTTTTACGCCGGGCGGGTCATCCAGCATCCGGCGATGGAGAATCCTACCCTCGTTGTCATCACCGATCGCAACGATCTGGACGACCAATTATATGGGACCTTCGCCCGTTGCCGGGAGCTGTTACGGCAACAGCCGGTTCAGGCCGAAAGCCGCGCTCATCTGCGTGAGCTCCTCAGGACTGCTTCGGGAGGGGTGGTCTTCACCACGGTCCAAAAGTTCTTTCCTATCGACGGAGAGGATAAGCACCCTCTGCTGTCCGACCGCCGGAACATCGTCGTGATTGCCGATGAGGCGCACCGGAGCCAGTACGACTTCATCGACGGTTTCGCGCGCCACATGCGGGAAGCGTTACCAAACGCCACGTTCATCGGCTTCACCGGGACGCCATTGGAGCTGGAGGACAAGAGCACCAGGGCGGTCTTCGGCGATTACGTCAGCATTTACGACATCGAGCGCGCCGTGAAAGATGGCGCCACGGTACCCATCTACTACGAGAGCCGCCTGGCGAAGCTGGCGCTGGATGAGGACGAAAGGCCCAAGGTTGACGAAGAGTTCGAGGAACTGACCGAAGGCGAGGAGGTCGAACAGAAGGAACGGCTGAAGACTAAGTGGGCGCAACTGGAAGCTCTGGTCGGCACGGAAAAACGGCTCGCTTTGGTCGCCCAAGATCTCGTCAACCACTTCGAGCGGCGCCTGGAGGCAATGCAGGGTAAGGCAATGGTGGTGTGTATGAGCCGGCGCATTTGTGTGGCGCTCTATGAGGCCATCGTGAAGCTCCGACCGGCTTGGCATCATGACGATGACGATAAAGGCTCTATTAAGATCGTGATGACGGGTTCGGCTTCCGATCCCGTTGAATGGCGGCCGCACATCCGGAACAAGCAGAGGCGCGAGGCGCTGGCTACACGCTTCAAAGACCCGAAGGATCCGCTTCAGATTGTGATTGTGCGGGACATGTGGCTGACGGGGTTTGATGTGCCCTGTCTCCACACCATGTACATCGACAAGCCCATGCGCGGGCACGGGCTGATGCAAGCTATCGCGCGGGTCAACCGAGTGTTCCGAGACAAACCGGGCGGCTTGGTGGTGGATTACCTGGGGTTAGCCCATGAGCTCAAGCAGGCACTGGCGAATTACACCGAAAGCGGCGGAAAGGGCCAGACGGCCATTGATCAGGGGGAAGCAGTGGCTTTGATGCTCTCCAAGTACGAGATTTGCCGTGACATGTTCCACGGGTTTGATTGGTCCGAGTGGAAGACAGGGACACCGCAGGAACGCCTGTCTGTGCTGCCGGCGGCGCAGGAGCACATCCTCAGACAGGAAGACGGCAAGAGCCGCTTCCTCAGGGCCGTTGGTGACCTGTCGAAGGCCTTCGCGCTGGCCGTGCCTCATGAGGAAGCTTTGGAAATCCGTGACGATGTGGGCTTCTTTCAGGCGGTGCGATCGGTGCTTGCGAAGTCCGCCGGCCCCGGCGGGCGCACCCCGGAGGAGCTCGATTTTGCCTTGCGGCAGATCGTGTCGCGTGCCGTGGCCTCCGAAGGGGTGATCGACCTGTTCGCTGCCGCCGGGTTGCGGAAGCCTGACATATCCATCTTGTCGGACGAGTTCCTCGCCGAAATCCGGGGGATGCCGCACAAGAACTTGGCCGTCGAAATGCTCCGGAAACTGTTGGAAGGCGAGATCCGGGCCCGGAGCCGGAAGAACATCGTGCAAGGCCGCACCTTTTCGCAGCTCTTGCAGGACGCGATCCGTCGGTACCAGAACCGGGCGATCGAGACGGTGCAGGTGATCGAAGAACTGATCGCCCTGGCCAAAGACTTGCGAGAGGCCGACCGGCGGGGAGAGAAGCTTGGCCTGAGCGAGGATGAAGTTGCGTTTTACGACGCGCTGGAGGTCAACGACAGCGCGGTGAAGGTGCTGGGCGATGAAACGCTCCGAAAGATCGCACAGGAGCTGGTGCGCGCCGTCCGCCAGAACGTGACCATCGACTGGACCGTGAGGGAGAACGTGCGCGCTCATATGCGGGTGATCGTGAAGCGGATTCTGCGCAAGTACGGCTACCCGCCGGACAAACAAGTGCGGGCCGCGGAGCTTGTTTTGGAGCAGGCGGAAGTCCTGTGTCGGGAGTGGGCCGCCGAGAGTCTGGCCATGTAAAATGAAGGGAGCGGGGCAGCTATGGGCTATTCAACCGAACAACTGAGAAGGATTTACGATCGGACGTCTGGGAAGTGCCATATCTGCGCCAAGAAACTCTCCTTCAGGAACTATGGGCAACGCGGCACAAGAGGCGCGTGGCAAGTAGACCATTCTAAGCCCCGGGCGAAAGGCGGGACCGATCACGGAAACAATCTGTACCCAGCCTGTATCGAGTGCAATTTGGAAAAGTCTACCACCACATCCCGTACTGCCCGCAGCTGGTACGACCGCAAGCGCGCTCCCTTGTCGCGTGAGCGCCGGA
>CAZTUO010000356.1:0-3367 GCA_964616355.1 uncultured Nitrospira sp. | reverse complement strand
CCGGCTTCGAGCGCCAGGGCCGAGGCTTTCACCGACTCCATTACCGTGATGGTGGCCGGCCCGACGGCGGGCAGATCAAACCGCAGGTCCTGCTGCGGCTTGCTGCGCTTGACGACCACGGCGCCGTCCCGCGCGAGCATCCCACCGCGGCGGATCGCTTCATCCGTTCCCTCGACGGCCTCGACCGCCACGACGACCCGGTTCTTGACCACCACGCACTGGCCGATGTCGAGCCGGCCGATCTCCCGAGCCATGTCCCAGCCGAACCGAATGTCCGCCCACTCCTCCTCGCTGGGCCCGCGCCGCGTCAGCACGCCCTCGTCCACCAGGATCCCGCTCAGGCCAAAGGTGGACTCGCGAATCTGGATCCCTTCGCGCTCCAGTTCCGCGGCGATCTCGCGGAGGATCGCGTCGTCCTTCCACGCTTTGAGGCGGCTGGCCACGGCCAGGGCCCGGAAGTCGGGCCGGACCGCGGTAAAGACGTGCGTCTTCTTGATGCCGCCCAGCATCACCGCTTGCCGGACCCCGTCGTCCTTGAGGGCCTGGATCAACTTGTTGAACTGGCCGATCTTGACCCAGTGGATCCGGTCCACGTGCCGTTCCAGCTCAGGATCGGTCTCGCCGATGTGGGCGACCGCCGACACGGCGTACCCGAGCCGCCGGACGTTCGCCGCGAAGATAATCGGGAACCGCCCGTTGCCCGCAATGAGTCCGATCCGCTCGCCCGATCCGGCCGGCACAGCCTCTGGCCTGCCCGCGCCCATCCCTAGTCCTCTTCTTCAAGCTCCCCGGTGGCCGCCTGGCAGATGCCCCGCTTTGTGCCCTCCAGGAACACCAGCATCTCCCGCACATCCGGACTGTCCCTGAACTTCTCCCGCGCCTGCTTGACCGCATCCACCAGCTTTTGGCCCGAGCGGAACAGCAGGTCGTAGGCGTCCCGGATCATGCCGACGCGCTCGGGGGAGAAGCCGTGGCGCCGCAGGCCGACGGAGTTCAGCCCGTACAGCCTGGCGCGGTAGCCCCCTGCGGCCCGGGTGAACGGGGGCACGTCCTGCCCGACGGCCGAGCATCCCCCGATCATCACGTAGGCGCCGATGCGGACGAACTGGTGGATGCCGACGAGCCCCCCGATGATGGCGTGGTCCCCGATGGTGATGTGCCCCGCCAGGGTGGCCGAGTTGGCCATGATCAGGTGATTCCCGAGCTGGCAGTCGTGGGCGATGTGGCAGTAGGCCATGAGAAAATTGTGGTTCCCGATCGAGGTCAGCCCGCCACCCAAGGCCGTCCCCCGATTCACGGTCACGTACTCCCGGATGATGTTGTCGTGCCCGATGACCACGCGGGTCGGTTCGCCCCGATACTGGACGTGCTGAGGCGGCGTGCCGATCGAGGCGTAGGGATAGAGCTGGCACCGCTCGCCGATCTCGGTCCATCCCTCGACGTAGACGTGCCCGAGCAGGCGGGTGCCGCGGCCGATCCTGACGTGCTCGCCGACGATGGAGTACGGCCCGATCTCCACATCCGGCCCCAACTCAGCCTTGGGATGGACAATCGCGGTCGGATGAATCTGCACGCTTCCCTCCAAGAGCAACGAGCGACGAGCCACTAGCGAACAGCTCCGAACTCTCGGCGGCTCGCTATTCGCTGCTCGCTGGTTTTTCTTCCGTCACCAACGCCGTCATCTCGGCTTCGCACACCAGATCGGAGTCGACATACGCCTGGCCCTGCATCTTCCAGAACGGCGCCCGCTGCCTGACCAGCTCCACCTCCAGGCGGAGCTGGTCTCCAGGGACCACGGGCCTGCGGAACTTGACCTTGTCCACGCCGGTCAGGTAGACCACGGGCTTGCCGGCCGGCGGTGCAGACTTGAACGCCAGCACGCCCCCCACCTGGGCCAGTGCCTCGATGATCAGCACCCCGGGCATGATCGGCCGACCGGGGAAATGCCCCTGAAAGAACGGCTCGTTGACCGTCACGTTCTTGATCCCGACGATCCGGCGGCCCGCCTCCAGCTCCCGGATCCGGTCCACAAGCAAAAAGGGATACCGGTGTGGCAGCGTCGCCTGGATCTCTCGGATGTCCATCGTCGTCATCTGCTCTGCCTCCCGTCCGCACGGCCATCCCGCGTCTCAGGGAAACCGGCGATCGAACTCCTTGATCACCTGGTCGGTCAAATCAATCGCCCTGGAGAAATAGAGCACGATTCTGAGGGTCTCGTTGCTCCCGGAGTCCAGGACAGCCGCATAGCCGCCCTTCTTCGCAATCTCCGATGTGACCGCGCTGATCCGCTTGCTGTACTCATCGAGCAGCTCCTGCTGTTTGGCCTGGATCTCCCGGTTGAACTCCTCGAGCCGCCGCTGGTAGGCCTCCAGCTTGACCCTGAAGAGCTCGGTCTTCTGGGTCTTCTGCTCGTCGGTGAGGGAGCCGTTCCGGATCTCGGCTTCCAACCGCTTGAGTTCCTCATCGTCCGCCGCGACGATCCGCTGGCGGGTGGCCGAGAACTCCTTGAGGCGGTCCAGCTCGCGCTTGCCGGCCTTCGTGCGCTCGAGGACCGCCCGCTGGTTGACGACCCCGACCTTGAAGGCCTCCGCGGCCTGGGCGGCGCCGGCGGGCAGGAGCGCGAGGACGACCAGTCCCGCGAGGACGCTTCGGCACTTCCCCAACTGCATACGCGCTTCCTCTCCCAGCCCGGCCCCGGCAGACCGGCGGCAGCCACCAGGCGAGGCCCCCGCCGTCCGCGTCACCGGGTCTCCTTGTTCAGCTCTTCGATGACCTTGGGCGTAATGTCGAGCGAGGCATCGGAGTAGATGGTCGGGGACCCCTTCCCCTTTTCGAGCACCATGAGCAGGCCCAACTGATGCGCCACCCGAGCGGACACCCGCTCGACCTGATCGCGAAAGCCTTCGAAGACTTCCTTCTGCTTCTCCTGCACCTCGCGGTTCAACTCATTGGCCTTCTGCTGGTACTCTACCACGCGGCGGCGGAACTGCTCCTCGCGTTCCTTCTTGGCGTTGGCGCTCAGCACGCTCGCCTGCCGGCCCAGCTCCTCTTCCAACCGCCGGAGCTCCTTCTCCTCCAGCTCGATCAGCGCCTGCCGATTCTTCATGAAGGTGTTGAGGGACTCCCGAGCCTTCTGGCCGGGAACCGAGTCGGCCAGCACCCGCTCGGCGTCCACCACGCCAACCAGGAACGTGGGCTTCGCAGGGGCCGCCCCTCCGCAGCCGCTGAGCAGCAGCGCCAGCCCCATGACTATGCCCGCGAGGCTTCGCCGCCGCCCGCCCGCCAGCCCCTCCACCGCCCCTTCGGCTGCTGTGGTCATGCTTCCCCCTGTTCCCTTCCCCCTGTTCCCTTCCCCCTGTTCCCTTCC
>CAZTUO010000355.1:0-3377 GCA_964616355.1 uncultured Nitrospira sp. | reverse complement strand
GTCGCGCGGCGGCGGCTCGAGCTGGCCCGCTACTACGACGAGGCGCGCGAGTTCGGGCGCCTCGTGTCGGCCACCTGCCAGATGGACGGCCGGTGCGACTACGTCATCGTCACCGGCGGCGGGCCCGGCATCATGGAGGCGGCGAACCGCGGCGCGGCGGACGTCGGAGCGAAGACCATCGGGTTCAACATCACCCTGCCCCAGGAGCAGCGCCCCAACCCCTACGTGTCGCCCAGCCTCTGCTTCCAGTTCCGCTACTTCGCGCTCCGGAAGATGCACTTTCTCCTTCGGGCGAAGGCCCTCGTCGCCTTTCCCGGCGGCTTCGGCACGCTCGACGAGGTCTTCGAGGCGCTGACCCTGCTCCAGACCCGCAAGGTGTCGGATCTGGTCATCGTGCTCGTGGGACGTGCCTTTTGGGACCGGCTCATCAACTGGCCGGTGCTCGTCGCGGACGGCCTGATCAGCCCGGAGGACCTCGCGCTGTTCCACTATGCCGAGACCGCGGCCGAGGCCTGGCAGATCATCCAGGCGCAGCGCCAGCGGATGGCGCCGCCCGGCCGGGAGCCGTGAGCCAAGCCGTGGCGAGGCACGTCATGCTCAGCGTCCTCTTTGTCCTGACGCTGGCGGCGCCGATGCAGGAGATCGCCGTGAGCGCGGGGCCGGCGCCGGCCCCGGACGAGCCGCGTCTGCGGGCGCGCGAGTTGGGCATCACGATCGGGCGCTACCAGCCGGGCCGCTGGAACGCGATCACGGACGTGGCTGGCGTCAAGGTCGGGCACGTCACGCTGATCCGGGGGGAGGGCGCGCTCAAGCCGGGCCAGGGACCGGTCCGCACCGGCGTCACCGTCGTGATCCCACGCGATGATGTGTGGCGGCAGAAAGTCCCCGCCGGCGCGTTCGTCCTGAACGGCACCGGCGAGATGACCGGCCTTGCCTGGGTCGCCGAGTCCGGGTTCCTGGAGTACCCGATCGCGCTCACGAACACGCTCAACGTGCCGCGGGTGGCGAACGGCGTGATGACCTGGATGATGCGGAACTACCCGGGCATCGGGATCACCGACGACACGCTGACCCCGGTCGTCGCGGAATGCGACGACAGCCGGCTCAACGACAGCCAGGGCCGGCACGTCTCCGAGGACGACGTGGTCAAGGCCCTGGACAGCGCGTCGAGCGGGCCGGTCGCGGAGGGCGCGGTCGGCGCCGGGACCGGCATGGTCGCCTACGGCTTCAAGGGTGGCATCGGCACGGCCTCGCGCAAGCTGCCCGACGCGGAGGGCGGCTACACGGTCGGCGTGCTCGTGAACGCGAACCACGGGCGGCGGCCCGAGCTGATCGTCGCGGGGGTGCCGGTGGGCCAGCTGTATGAGGAAAGCGCGGCGCCGCGCCGCGGCGCCGCGGGCGAGCCGCCCGGGCCGCCGGGCGAAGGCTCGATCATCGTGATCATCGCGACCGATGCGCCGCTCGACGGCCGCCAGCTCGGGCGGCTGGCCAAGCGCGCGGCCCTCGGGCTGGCCCGGACGGGCTCCACGGCCCGGCACGGGAGCGGGGACTTCATGCTCGCCTTTTCGACCGGGAACACGATCCCGCACGATCCCCGGGAGCGGACCTTCGTCATGACCCACCTTGCGGACGCCCATCTGAATCCGCTCCTGACCGCGACCGTGGAGGCGACCGAGGAAGCGATCCTCAACGCCTTGACCATGGCCACCACGATGGTCGGGCGGGACGACCACCGCGTGGAAGCGATCTCGCTCCGACGCCTGCGCGAGCTGCTCGCCCGGGCCGCGCGCTGAGCGCCGTGGCGGTCCAGGCGCGCTTGCAATTGGGGAGCCCCGCCGCTTATCCTGGCGTGGGCGAGAGGGGCCATGGGCGAATACCAAATCGGCGGGGCTCTGCGGTTGCTGACCGCGATCGAGAAGACCCAGAGTTTCTCCGAGTTCCTGAGGACCCGGATGGTCCAGGCGCTGGAAGCCCAGGACCCGACCGAGCTCCACTACCTGCTCGCGCAGCTTGACGACTACCACTCCTACCTGTGGCGGTACTACAAGAAGCTCCAGGAGGAACGCGGGGATCGCTCCCCGCCGCTCCCGGAGTAATGCCTCTCGCCTATGCGCCAATGGACAAACCCGGACCCGCGTTGCTAGACTGGCGCATGCGCTTTGCCGTGGCACTCTCACGGGACGCCGACGCCCACCTGGCCGGCCGCACGCTCGCGCAGGCCATCCGCCGCCAGCTCGGCGACGGGGCCGTGGACCTCGCGTTCCTGTTCTGTTCCTCCCATCTCGCGGCGCGGGCCGCCGAGCTGTGCGCGGTCGTGCAGGATAGCCTCGCGCCGCGCGTGCTCGCCGGCTGCACGGGCGAGGGAGTCATCGCCACGGACGAGGAGATCGAAGTCGCGCCGGCTGCGACCCTCTGGGCCGCGCGGCTCCCCGGGGTGTCGCTGGCCCCGCTGCGGGTCTCCGCCGTCGAGGCGGAAGAGCCCTTCCTGCTCGCGGAGTGGCCCGACGCGGGCGGGGCGGCCCCGCCGACCTTCATCCTGTTGGCGGATCCCTTCACGACGCCCGTGGACGAAGTCCTCGCCGCGCTGGCGGCGCGCGCTCCTGGCGCGGCCGCGATCGGCGGGCTCGCGGGCGGCGGTCAGGACGCGGGGGAGAACCGGCTAATCTTGAACGAGTGCGTCTACACCGACGGCCTGGTCGGGGTCGCGGTCTCCGGGCTGGTGCAGATCCGGACGGTGATCTCGCAGGGCTGCCGGCCGATCGGCGACCGTTATGTCGTGACGAAGGCGGAGAAGAACGTCATCTACGAGCTGGGCGGCGCGCCGGCGCTCGAGCGGCTCCAGGCAGCCTTCGAGTCGCTCTCGGCGGAGGAACAGAGCCGGGCGCACCGGGCTCTGCACATCGGCATCGTCATGGACGAGCACCGCAACCGCTTCGAGCGCGGGGACTTTCTCGTCCGCAACCTGATCGGCGCCGACCGCGGGTCGGGCAGCGTGGCGATCGGCGATCTGGTCCGCGAGGGGCAGACGGTGCAGTTTCACCTGCGCGACGCGAGGTCCGCCTCGGAGGACCTGCACTTGCTCCTCGCCGCGGACCGGGCCCGCCACAAGCGGCCACCACGGGGCGCGCTGCTCTTCAGTTGCTGCGGCCGCGGGCGGGGCCTGTTCGGGCGGCCGCACCACGACGTGTCCGTGATCCGGGAGCGGCCGGGCGCGGTCCCGGTGGCCGGCTTCTTCGCGCAGGGCGAGATCGGCCCGGTGGGTGGCCGGACGTATCTCCACGGCTACACGGCCAGCGTGGCGCTGTTCGCGGAGCCCGAGCCGGGCCGTGCAGCGGGGCCTGACGCGCCGTGACCCCCTGAGGAAGGAGCAACCGATG
>CAZTUO010000354.1:0-3384 GCA_964616355.1 uncultured Nitrospira sp. | reverse complement strand
ATTCGGCCACGCTTATGCTGGCCTTCGCCGACGGCTCGACGGCTACCATCCACTACCTGGCCAACGGCAGCCGCGCCTTTCCCAAGGAACGCGTGGAGGTCTTCGCCGGGGGGCGGGTGCTGCAGCTCGACAATTTCCGGGCGCTGCGTGCCTACGGCTGGCCGGGTTTTCGCGGGCGGCGCCTTTGGCGGCAGGATAAGGGACAAGGCGCTTGCGTCGAGGCGTTCGTCGCCGCTGTGCGCGCGGGCGGGCCGCCGCCGATTCCGCCTGCCGAACTCTTCGAGGTCACGCGCGTGACGCTTGACTTGGCCTGGCCAGGGCCCCATTCCTAGACGCTTCATCTCATGCATATCCTCCATGTGGTCGGTGCGAGGCCGAACTTCATGAAGCTCGCGCCGGTCGTGCGCGCGCTCGCGGCCCGGTCTTCTGTGCGCCAGACCATCGTGCATACCGGGCAGCACTACGATCCTGAGATGTCGGCGGTGTTCTTCGAGGAGCTCGAACTCCCACCGCCCGATCTCAATCTCGAAGTCGGCTCAGGCACCCACGCCGAGCAGACCGCGGCGGTCATGCTCCGCCTCGAGCCTGTCTTGCGCGATCTGCGGCCGGACATCGTGCTGGTCTACGGCGACGTCAACTCGACGCTCGCCGCGGCGCTGGTCGCGGCGAAGCTGTCGGTGCCGGTTGGTCATGTCGAGGCGGGCCTGCGGTCGTTCGACCGCACGATGCCGGAGGAATTGAATCGGCGCCTGACCGATGCCATGTCGGATCTGCTCTTCACCCCTTCGCGCGATGCCAACGAGAACCTACTCCGGGAGGGTATTCCGGAATCACGGGTGCGCTTCGTCGGCAACGTGATGATTGATACGCTCATGCGGCTTTTGCCCCGTGCCGAGCTGCCCGCCGAGATCGATGGCCTTGACCGGTTCGCGTTCGTTACGCTCCACCGCCCATCGAACGTGGACGACCCGGAGATGCTTCAGCGTGTGTTGGACGCCCTGGCGGAGATCGGCCGGGATCTAACGGTGCTGTTTGCCATGCACCCGCGGACGCGGCAACGGATGGAGGCGATCGGCTGGAGCGGCACGGCCAACGGGATGCGGCTTCTCCCGCCGCTGCCGTATCGGCAGTGCCTGGCGCTGCAGCGCCAGGCTAGAGTGGTGATCACCGATTCAGGCGGGATGCAGGAGGAAACGACCTTTCTGGGCGTGCCATGCCTGACGCTGCGCGACAACACCGAACGTCCCGTCACCGTCGCCGAGGGGACGAACATCGTCGTCGGCCGGCGACCGGAGCGGCTGCCCGAGGTGGTGCGGGCCGTCCTCCAGGCCCCGCCGAAACCGGCGCGCGTGCCCGAGCTGTGGGACGGCCGCGCGGGCGAACGGATCGCCGATGCATTGGAGGGATGGTGGTCGTGCGGCGCCTGAATTACTACCGCCGCGTGCTTGCGGCCTACGTGCTCAAACGGCCCAGTCAGCTCACCTTTTGGCACGAGCTTCCCGAGGTCAACGAGCGGGCCGAGGCGGGCAAGCTCGGCGCATACTGGATGCCGTTCCGGAGCAAGGCCGACTATCCGGGCCCGTACGATGCGGCGGGCATTCCGCTGTTGAATTACCACGGTGCGATTGGTCTGCAGTACAACCCGATTGCGATCGCCCAGTACGGGTTGGGGAATTTCAACCTCTTCGTGCAGACCGGTGACGAGCGTCGGCTCACCCGCGCTCTGACCGCGGCAGATTGGCTCGTCGCTCATCTCGAGGCGAACCGTCGCGGTGTGCCGGTCTGGCACCATCACTTCGATTGGGAATACCGCACACGCCTGCGCGCGCCCTGGTACTCGGCCCTAGCCCAGGGACAAGGGATTTCGCTCTTGGTTCGAGCTTTCCAGGCGACCGGCAAGACGGCCTACGCGGATACTGCGGCTCGTGCCATGCGGGCGTTCCACCTCGATGTGCGTGATGGCGGGGTCTGTGTGCACGACGGCCGGGGCGATGTGTGGTTCGAGGAGTATCTCGTGGATCCCCCGAGCCACATCCTGAACGGGTTTCTCTGGGCTGCGTGGGGCGTCTATGATTACGCGCTGCTGACCGACGATGCTGCCGCTCGGGCCCTGTTCGCGTCGGCGGTCGGCACCGTGCTGATCAACCTCGACTGCTACGACACGGGCTATTGGTCCCTGTATGAACTGAGCCCGACGTGGCTCCCCATGCTTGCAAGCCCGTTCTACCACCGCCTGCATATCGTTCAACTCGAGGTGATGTGCAGACTTACCGGCGAGGAGCGTTTCCGGGAATTCGCGCGGCGGTGGGATCGGTACGCTCGCGAGCGAGCCAAGCGTTGGCGCGCGTGGCTCGGAAAGGCGGCCTTCAAGATCCTCTACTACTGAAAGGACGCGCGCCGTGCGGATTCTCTTTCTGACGCACTACTTTCCACCCGAGGTCAACGCCCCGGCGGCACGTACCTACGAACACTGCCGCGAGTGGGCTGCCATGGGTCACGAGGTCCACGTGGTGACCTGTGTCCCGAGCCACCCTCGAGGAAGGCCGTTTCCAGGATACAGGCGGGGCTGGTATGCGTACGAACAGATCGACAAGGTTCACGTTCACCGGGTTTGGACGTATCTTGCGCCGAATCGCGGGGTCGTTCGGCGCACGCTCAACTACCTTTCGTTCGTTCCCACCGCGTGTCTCCGCGCTCTTCGACTCGGGGGGTTCGACGTGATGGTCGGGACATCTCCCCAATTGTTTTGCGCGCTTGCAACGTGGCTCGTAGCGAGGATCCGCCGGGCCCCATGGGTATTCGAGCTCCGGGATCTCTGGCCGGAGTCGGTTGCCGCCGTAGGCGCCATGCGCCGCTCGTTCGCCCTGCGCTTGCTCGAACAGGTTGAGCTCAAGATGTACCGTGACGCCGCGGCGGTTGCGTGCGTCACCCGCTCGTTCGTCGAAAACCTCGTGAGCCGGGGAATCGAGCGAAAAAAGCTCTGGTTCGTTCCCAATGGAGTTGTGCCGGAGATGTGGGCTTCGGGAGATCGCGAGAGCGAGCGGACACGCGCCGGAGTCGACCGAAGTGATGTCGTGGTGAGCTACGTGGGCACGGTCGGTATGGCCCACGGCCTTGGCACGGTGCTGCAAGCGAAACGAGATGCCGTCGATCAAATTCTGGATCGTGGGCGACGGCGCCGAGCTTCCGCGACTCCGCTCGGCCGCGGAGGCGCGGGGGCTTTCGACCGTTCGCTTCACGGGTCTCCTTCCTCGTGATCGGGTGCCCTCGGTCCTGGCGGCAACCGATATTTCGCTGGTGACGCTTCGCGCGGCGGAGCTGTTCAAGACTGTTCTGCCCTCGAAGATGTTCGAGGCGATGGCGGCGGGTCGCCCTATAGTGCTC
>CAZTUO010000353.1:0-3429 GCA_964616355.1 uncultured Nitrospira sp. | reverse complement strand
AAAACAACTGTCCAAATGACTGCAGCAGCTCGTCTCCTCCACCCACTCCTCCACCCACCTACCACTGTCCCTTCCTTGAAATGTCCTCACAGTCTGCCATTCGCGGCACACTATGTTCATATACAAGCACCGCTCAGGGGTCTCTTGATGAATGTAGAAACTGGTGTAAAAGCCAAGGAGCAGACGCCTGTGAGTGGGATTCAAACACAGGTACTTGCTATCCTCACTACGGCAGCGGCTGCTATGTTGAATCCGGCTTCTCTCCCAACTGGTGGGCAGGCATCTGTCAACATAATGAATGCAGAAACAATGCCTGCCAGCGTGTTAGCGGAGCCTCTTCCAATACTTGCGACAATGATTGTGACTGCGGCGCCGCCTACCATAACTCCTGCACATTCCTCGGTACCTGCGTTCAGGTTCCCGGTTCCGGCGGAGATGAATGCACCTCGGATGCAGATTGCACTCCTCCGCCTCCAGAATGCTCTACCTTCACTTCTTCCCCTGTAAAACTTATGTATCCTCCAGCCGGCAGAGCCACCCTTTCCTGGAACTGCACCTATGCAGACAGCTGCACTATCAGAGACAACAATCCGGAAGCGAAATTTGTCAAGTAGTTTGATACACCGGCCTGTCGCATTTACTGTCGCGCCTCCATGGTCAACACCGTGGGGCAGGGCGCGTTAATCCACACGGTGGTTGGGGTGGCTGGCGGCTCGGGCGGCTTGCGCACGAACCGCTCGGGGTGCGCGGCGTAGGCGGCCGCCAGGACCGCGCGCCGCTGGGCGGTGACCTCCGGGACGTGGCCGTAGTGGACCATGGCCGGGGTCAGGAGCCCGAGCCCCGTGTGATGGTGTTCCGTGTTGTACCAGGGGAAGAAGTGCTGGCAGAAGGCTCGCGCATCCTCGATCCCCCCAAACCGCTCAGGAAAGTCCGGGCGGTACTTGAGCGTCTTGAACTGGGCCTCGGAGTACGGATTGTCGTTCGACACCCGCGGCCGGCTGTGGGAGCGGAGCAGGCCCAGGTCGGCCAAGAGCAGGGCCACCGGCTTCGAGGTCATCGCCGGGCCGCGGTCGGCATGGATGGTGAGCTGGCCCCGGCCGATGCCCTGCTTGGCGCAGGTCTCACTGATCAACCGCTCGGCCAGGACCGCGCTCTCGCGGCGGGCGACCATCCAGCCCACCACGTAGCGGCTGAAGATGTCCAGGAGCACGTAGAGGGAGAAATAGGTCCACTTGACGGGCCCGAGCAGCTTGGTGATGTCCCAGGACCAGACCTGGTTGGGGCCAGTGGCCTGCAGCTGGGGCTTCTCATAGCGCGGGTGGCGGAGCTGGTTGCGCCGCTCGCGGACCTCTCCGGCGGCCGCGAGCAGGCGGTACATGGTCCGGATCGAGCAGAGATAGCGGCCCTCGTCCAGCAAAGTGGCGTACACCTCGGCCGGGGCCAGATCGACAAACCGCTCGGCGTGCAGGGTGTCCAGCACCGCCTGGCGTTCGGGCGGCGTGAGCGCCCGGGCCGGTATGGGCCGCAGCCGCGGGCTCGGAGCGGGGCGCGGCCGGCGCCGGCGATACAACGCGACGCGGCAGACGCCGAGGGCCCGGCAGGCGGCCGCCAGCCCCACGCTCGGAGCCACCTCTTCCACGGCCTGCATCAAACGCTCTCGTCGCTGTCGGGGCGGCTCAGGGGGATCCCCAGCAGCGCGGAGACTTTTTTTTGGACCTCGATGATCGCCTCCGCCTGCTGGAGGCGCGCGCGCAGCCGCTCGTTTTCGCGCTCCAGCTCGGCCACCCGCCGGGTCCACGGGGGCACCCGGGCGGGGCGGCCCCGCTTCTTGGGAGCCAAGGCCGCGAGCGCCCCGGCCTCACGCTGCCGCCGCCATTCGGTCAGGTGCGAGGAGTACAACCCCTCGCGCCGGAGCAGGGCGCCCAGCTGGCCCGGTTCCCGACACCGGTCGGCCTCCCGCAGGATGCGCAGTTTCTCCTTCGCCGGGAACCGGCGCCGCACCGGCTTCGCCACCACCTCGGGGTCGGGGTGTGGCTCCACTGCCGCCGAGGGGCCCACCCCTCCCTCACTGCGCACCCCCTCTGCGACCTCGCCGGCGAGCCGGCTCGGGGCTGCCATTACTGCGGGGGCTGTCATCGTCGCAGTCGCCATAACCTCTCTCTCCTCCGCCCTTCTCCTACAGTAATTCTCGGGGGGCCGGTGTCTCATCTAATCTTGACACAAAGGGCCTGTTCCTCGTGCTGGGGATGGCAAACGAGGGTGCGTTCCCTGCTTTTATTGTAGCCTGCTTTTTCGGGATCGTCTCGCGGATCATCCAGGCGGAACATCACCACCGAGTGCTTCAGCGCCAGAGATAGTCACTGGCCGTCGAGGCCAGCTAGCGGCACCTGCCTCATCGGGACCAATTCTTCGCGCCAGCCCTCGTCCGGATCCCATATCCGGACCCGCCGCGGGCGAGCGAGCTCGGGGCAGCGTTCGACCGGATGGTCGAGGTGTCCCTCGCGCTCCAGTTGTCGGTGAGCGGGAACGAAACCATCGGTCCACGTCGCCGAATCCAGGTGGAGATCCCGACTCAGGGTGTACAGCAAGCCGGCACCGCTTCGGGGCAGTTCATCCACGTACAACTCGAGGTGGCCTCCGGCTGCGCGGCCTCCGGTGGCCCCGTTGTAGGGCCAGGTGCTGGCCAAGTTGAGCTCGGAGCGCGAGAATACGAAATACCGTACCACGCGACCGCCAACCTGCCCGTCGTAGGCAAACGGCGATCCCGCTGTCTGCGGCGACGCGGAAGGAGGCGCGTCGGGGTCCAGCACTGCGAGGGCCGCAGACGCGTATTCGTTGTTGATACCGGATGCGAGAAGAAACGACCTGGGGAACGCCGCGCTCGCCGTGACGGCGTTCGCCGGCCGCCAGTACAGCAGACCGTAAATGTGCCCGGCACTGACGAACTGAATCGTCGGCGTCCCTCGGGCATCCAGTCGAACGACAAACGACGGCCACCACGTGTGATGGATGACGGCGACCCATGCTCGAACAGGATTCTCTCCCTGGGCGATCAGTACCCGAGAAAAGTGCCAGGGACCCTCGAAGCGGCGACCATTGAAGGACAGCGGGACGTCAGGAACGAACTTCCACAAGAGGCGCCCGCCGGCCGAGACGGCACAAAGCATCGCACTGGTCAAGCTCCCCGATTGTGCCTCTCCGTCGGGGAGCGCCACCAGGAGCTCGGGTCGACCGTCCCTGTCCAGGTCGACGTGCTGGATCATGTCGTCCACGGACCAGGGTCGGTACCAGATGCTCGCGGTCACGGGAGGCGCGGCCTGTCGGCCTAAATCGAGGGACCAGACGACACGATCCCTGGAGTCGAGGGCGTCGAGGAGGCTGCCGCGAAACTGGAACGTCACGGGTTCGGTGTGCGAACCTCGCGTCACA
>CAZTUO010000352.1:0-3436 GCA_964616355.1 uncultured Nitrospira sp. | reverse complement strand
CGTTCTTCCGCGCGCCGACGACGGTCGCGGAATCGGTCGCCGGCCGCGACGCGACCCCGGGGCGCCCCTCTGCCGACGCCGGCGACCGTGGGCCCGGCCCGGCGCGAGGCGGCTCGCCCATCGGCCGCGACCAGCAATCTCTTGCCCGGCGCGCGGCGTTCGGCCGCGGGAGGTCGACAGTGACGGCACCTACCCGGAGAGGGGGCGAAGGGAGGCCGCGCGCTCGGCGCTGGGGCCGCATTTTCCTCTGGACGCTGGGCTGGACCCTGTTCCAGTGGTGGGCGGTGATCGGCTGGCCGGACAGCCTGGAGGGGAGCTACGCCGCCCTGATGCTGCTCAGCTCCGCCACCAGCGTCGGGCTGAGCGCCTGGTATCTGCTGGGCCGGCTCTTCCCCGGCCTCGGCCCCCCGGCTGCAGGGCGGGAGTCGGCAGGCGCGGCGGCCGGCCCCGACACCGGGGCCGGATCCCGGGCAGCGCGCCGCGTGCCCTCGGGCCACGAGCCTCCGTAACCACGGCGCGCTCCCCTCCAAAGGGCCCCGGCGCGGGCTTCCCGCCGCCGCTCGCGGGACGGCCGGTGCGCCGTCGTCGTCGGCGGGCCTCTCGTCCCGCGACGGCGGGCGGCCACTCCCCGCACGCACTGTCACTGACACCGGCGAGAAACATGGCAGCCCCGGCAGAGCCCAGCGGCAGCAGGGCGAGCAGGCGGAGCAGGCCGAAAAGCTCGGGCTCGGCGTGCACTTCGACATGGCCCTTCCCGACCATTCCACCTCTGGAGCAGAGGGGTCCGGCGCTCAAGGCGACGGAGGAGGCCTAGCCTAGCAGCTCGGACGGGAGTTCGAATTCGAGGAGCAACTCGATGACGGCCACCAGGAGGGCGGCGGCCGGCGCGAATCGTGCCTCCCGGATGGGCTGGCCGATGAGAGGCTCGCTACGCCGCGGGCCCGAACAGCCGCCAGTCCGGAACCGCCCACACCCGAGGGCTGAGGCGTTCGATCTCCCGGCCGCGCGTAACCACAAGCCCGAGCCGCTCGGGGGCCGCGGGCGCACCGGGGACCCGCGCCTCGAGGAAATCGAGGAGTGACCGTGCGTCCGTGCGGTGCGCGCGGTCGGAGGCCTTGGCTTCCAGGGCCAGAAGGCGGGAGCGGGCGTGAAGGACGAAATCGATCTCCCGGCCCGCGCGGGTTCGATAGAAGTGCAGGTTGGGGGGGTCCGCCTGCCACGACCGCCAGCGCACCAGTTCCGCCAGCACGGCCGTCTCGAAGAGCGCGCCCTCGGTCAGGCCGTTTCCGGCCAGGATGCGCGCCAACCCCGGGTCGGTCCAGTAGAGCTTCGGGCTCTTCACCAGACGCGCCGTCGCGGTCGGCAGTAAGGGAGGCAGGAGGACCACCTGATAGGAGATTTCGAGGAAGCGCAGGTAGCGTCGCACCGTGTTCACCGCCACACCCAGCTCGCGCGCCACTTCCGAGTACGAAAGCAGTTGCCCTGTGCGGGCAGCCAGGAGATTCTGGGCGAGCGCGAACTGGTCCAGATCGGCGACACGCCCCAGGTCGGCGAGGTCACGCTCGAGGTACGTCCGGCGAAAGTCGCGCAGCCAGACCGCGCGGTCCCTTTCGACGAGGGTCTCGAGCGCAGGGTATCCACCCCAGTGGCGGTGATCCTCGGCGCGAGCGCGGCGGCGGCGCATCTCGTCGGCGGAGATCGGCGCGCGCTCCAGCTTCTCCAAGGCATCCTGCCCATGCCGCCAGACCAGGTCGAGGCCAGAGGGCGGGACCTCCTTATCCTCGACGCGCTCGACGAGCGCGAGCGGCCAGAGTTCGAGCAGGGTCGCCCGCCCCGCCAAGGTCTCGCGCACCTTCTGGAGCAGCAGGATCTGGGAGGAGCCGAGCAAAAGGAAGCGATGCGCCTGCTTTCGGTCCGCCAGCAGCTTTACCGCGTCGAGGAGCCGGGCTTGCTTCTGGACCTCGTCTAGGACCACCAGCCGCTCGCCGTGGTCCAGGCGCCGCACGGGATCGGCGGCCAGTCGGAGCCGCTCGTCCGGGTCATCGAGGGAAAAGTAGACCGGCTCAGGTCCTCCCCTGCGGGGCAAGAGATCACGGACCAGCGTGGTCTTTCCGGTCTGACGGGCGCCAGTGAGGACGGTAATGGGCCACCGGGCCAACCGGGCTCGCAGCAGGGGCAGCAGGCCACGGGGGTAGAGCTTCACGCGCACATTTTGTCATCTGTAATGCAAGAAGGCAAGGCAATCTTGCAAGCCCAGCTTCCCGAGGTCGGACGCCTCGGCCTTGAGCGGGCACGTCGCGGCGGTCCGCGCCGCCGTGGGGCCCGATCGGGTCGTGGACGTAACGACTTCCCGCACCCGCCGGGTGGTGGCCGCGTGGCAAGCCGAAGGTATCTCCGGCGGACCGGCGTGCGGACCCTAGTCCGGGCCGGCGTCCCGCAGTCCGTCGCCATGGCCATCTCGGGCCACCGGACTGCCTCGGTCTTCCGGCGCTACGACATCACCAGGGAGCGGGACCTCCGGGAGGCCGTAGCGAGGGCGACCGCCTCCGTCCAGTCCCTCCACGGCCCCGACCGTCATCCCCCCTTGTCCAGGGTCTCCGCACCTACTTTCCGCACATGTCGGGGGACATTTGCTGATCGTGTAACCACGCGCAAGATCAGTGGTTTCGTGGGTCTCAAGCTCGAGGATCGATCCGTCTCCGCCTCCCACGCTCGGAGCAACTGCCGCACCTTTCGGTAGTTCTTGATCGCCGCCCGGAGGAGGGCGGCCTGCCGCGCCGAGACCATCCGGTGGACCAGCTTGCCACCCTTCATGTGGCCCCACTCGGAGTACGGGCCATGGCGGGCGGCAGGATCCTGGGCGCACCCGCACTGCGGTCTTTCGCAGAGCTTCGCGCGCCTCAGGAGCGTGCCGGAGCACAGGTCGATGGCCCGGATGGCCTCACGGATGCGGGCGATCCGCGCCTGGGCCTGCCGGCGTCGGCGGCGGAGGGCGGGGGTGGCATAAAGCTTGACAGTGAGACGCAGGCAAGGCTTTTTAGCCCCGGGTGGCCGCGGCGCCTTCATCCTGCGCACCGAACGGCTGGAACCCTGGCCGATCATCAACCACGTCCCTGGGGCTGGAGGCCGCGCGGGACCAGGCGGTGCCCATGGTGGATCGCCGCTGCAATGTGCCGCCCGGGCCCTGGGCGTCGCTCGCTCTTCCCCTTGAGGCGCACCTCTCCGGCCGACTCGAAGGCGAAGGCGTGCCGGGTCAGGAGGTAGGTGGCTCGGCTCACGAGCGTGTCGCCTGGGGCCGCGAGGCCCTCCAGGCGCGCCGCCGTGTCACGGTGTCCCCCGTGACGGCGTGGAGCGCGAGCCGATCTACCGCCACCAGGAGACGGTGCGGACGTTGGCCCCGGCGACGTACGGGCTCCCCCCCTTTGTGTCAAATAAA
>CAZTUO010000351.1:0-3455 GCA_964616355.1 uncultured Nitrospira sp. | reverse complement strand
TGCTCGAGGCCGGGCTCAACGCGGCAGCCTCCGGTCGCACGCACGGCGGGGTGGACGTGATTCCAGCGATGCGCGCGCTGCTCGGGTCGCTGGGAGAAGACGCCGGAACGGCGTCGGTCGGGATGCGCCTGCAGGACGGTGCCGATGAGCGATGCGTTCGGCGCGGGTCCCGGTTCCCCCTGGCTCCGCTGAGCGGCGGATGTCCGCTCGTTGGTCCTGGCTTCCATTGACATCGTGCAAAGCGGTCTGTTATAGTCCTCCGTCAATCTTTGTTATTTTTCAAGACCTTCCATACGTACCTGCACGGGTCCGGCTCGAGGCCGCGCGGAGGGGAGTAGAATCGCCGGTGACGCAGGGCCTCATTCCGCAAGACATCATTGAGTTGATTCGAGAGCGGACCGACATCGCTGAGGTGGTGTCGGGGTACGTGACCCTCACCAGAGCCGGGCAGAATCTCAAGGGCCTTTGCCCCTTCCACTCCGAGAAGACGCCCTCCTTCAACGTGAGCCCTTCCCGGCAGATCTTCCACTGCTTCGGCTGCGGGGTCGGTGGCAACGTCTTCACTTTCCTGATGAAGATCGAGGGGAAGGACTTTCCCGAGGCGGTGCGCGAACTGGGGCGCCGCGCGGGCATCGCTGTGCCGGAGCATGGCCCAGGCGAGCGGACGGCCGGGGTGGGCGCGCGGGAGCGCGAGCGATGGGAGCGGATCAACGAGGCGGCGGCGGGCTTCTTTCACCGGACGCTGCTGGATCCGGTCGTGGGCCGGGAGGCGCTCGCGTACTTGACCGGCCGCGGGATTCAGCGGCAGACGATCGAGGCCTTTCAGCTCGGCTTGGCGCCGCGGGGCAGGGATGGGCTGCTCACGCAGTTGACCCGCGAGGGCTACACGCCGGCCGACCTGAGCCAGGCCGGGCTCGCGGTCCCGAAGGACTCGGGCGGGCGCGGCCCCAAGGCCACGGCTGGCTATTACGACCGATTCCGCGCCCGCCTGATGTTTCCCATCCGGGACCTGCGGAGCCGGGTGATCGGCTTCGGGGGCCGCGTGCTGGGTGAGGGGATGCCCAAGTATCTCAACTCGCCGGACTCCCCGCTCTTCCAGAAGGGGCGTTGCCTCTACGCGCTGGACCGGGCCCGGGAGGCGGCGGCGCGCCTGGGTACGCTCGTGATTGTCGAGGGCTATGTGGACGCCATCACCCTCCATCAATCTGGGCTCACCCACGTCGCCGCGACCTTGGGAACGGCGCTGACCCCGGAGCATCTCCGGCTGCTGCGCCGCTTCGTGACCAAGGTGGTGCTGCTGTTCGATCCCGACGAGGCGGGCGTGCGGGCCGCCTTGCGGACGCTCGACCTGTTCGTCGGGAGCGGGATCGGTGTGCGCGTGGTCTCGCTCCCGGACGGGCAGGACCCGGACGACTTCGTGCGGGCTAAGGGGCCCGAGGCGTTCCTGCGGCTCGCGGAGCGGGCACCGAGCCTGCTCGACTTCGCGGTCGAGCACGCGCTGCGTAGCGCCGACGCCGGCACGATCGAGGAGCGCATCCGGGGGGTGGATGCTGTCCTCAGGATCATCCAGAAAGCCAGCGACCGGCTGGAGAAGGAGGAATGTCTCCGCCGGGTCGCGGAGCGGCTTGGGGTCAGCGAGCAGCGCCTGCTCGAGCGGTATCCGGCCCTGCGCGAGCGGGAGCGGCGCGGCGCGCAGAGTCCGGGGCGACCGCCAGCCGCCGCGCCGGTCGCGGCGCACACCAAGGGCAGCCGGGCGGAGCGGGACCTCGTCCACCTCTTGCTGCAGGGCAAGCTCGGCCCGGCCCAGGTCCGCGCGCTGAACCCGGAGGTGTTTGCGGACCCGGCTTATCGGCGGATCGTCGAGCTGGCCCTCGGCCGGCTGGACCGCGACGGCCGCGTCCTGGTCGGGGCGGTGCTCGCCGAAGCCGTCCCCGATCCGTGCTGCGGCCCGGTGGCCACCGAGCTGTCCCTGTTGGACTGCCACTACGACGACATTGCGGCCCACGTGGCCGGATGCCTGGAGACCCTCGAGCGGACGCGACGGGAAGAGCTGTTGGAGGAGCTGATCGTCCAGCTTCGGGCGGCCGAGCGGGAGGGACGGACCGAGGACGCGAGCCGGCTGAAAGCCCAGCTCAATGAATTGCGGCTCCGCAAGGCGGTCCTCCTGAGTGCCGAGCCGGCGCCCGCCGTGCAGACGATCCGGGTGTAGGCTGGAGGGAAGGAAGAGGGGGGGGACATCCGTATGCCGAAAGAAGAACTGCTCGGAGAGGTCAAGAAGCTGATCTCCCTCGGGAAAGAGAAGGGGTTCCTCACCTACGACGAGCTGAACAGCACGTTGCCTGCCGAGATGGTGTCCTCCGAGCAGCTCAACAACCTGATGACGATCTTCGGTGAGATGGACATCGAGGTCATTGACGCCGCGGAGAGCGAGCGCTACCAGGAGAAGGCCGAGGCCGAGGAGGTCGTCGAGGAGGCGGAGGAGAGCGAGGAACTGGAGGAGGGGGAGAAGGAGATTGACCTGACCCCCGGGGTGCTCAGCCGCACCGATGATCCGGTCCGCCTGTACCTCAAGGAGATGGGCAGCGTCGCGCTGCTCAGCCGTGAGGGAGAAATCGAGATCGCCAAGCGGATCGAGGAGGGCAAGAAGGACATCGCCTCGGCGGTCTTCGGCATGCCGATGACCATCCAGTACGTCCTGTCGCTCCGCGACCAGCTCAAGGCCGGTAAGATCAACGTCCGCGAGATCGTCTCCGTCAACGAGGAGGAGTTTGAGGAGACCGACGAGGTCGTCGAGCATAACGACGAGGAGTTGAAGGCGCGCACGCTGGAGGCCCTCAACCGGGTCCGCAAGGCGTCCCGCTCCCTCATGACCCTGTACGAGAAGGCTCGGAAGATCGGGCACGATCCCGCCAAGCAGCTTCGCATCCGGCGACAGATCAAAGAGGCCCGCCGCGAAGTCGTGGAGAAGATCGAAGGGATCAACCTCCACCAGGCGCTCAAGGAGCGCCTGGTGCAGCGGGTGCGGGACCTCGCGCAGGAGATCCGGGAGGCCGAACGCGAGATCGCCCAATGCCAGCGCAAGCTCGGCGTGGCTGGGGAGGCGGGAGCGGAGCTGCTGCGGCGGCTGGGGCGGTCGCGGCGCGATTTCCTCGCGGTACGCCGCAAGACCGCTCTCTCCGAAGAGACGCTCCAGGAGATCAAGAAGACCTACCAGAACGCGCGGGGCCGGATCCGCCAGCTCGAGTGTGAGCAGGCGCTTGTCTCGGCCGACGAGATCAAGGAAGCGGTCCGCAGCCTCGACCTGGCCGAGGAGAAAGTGAAGCGCGGCAAGGCGGAGCTCGTGGAGGCCAACCTGCGGCTCGTCGTCAGCATCGCCAAGAAGTACACGAACCGCGGGCTCCAGTTCCTCGACCTGATCCAGGAGGGCAACATCGGCCTGATGAAGGCGGTGGACA
>CAZTUO010000350.1:0-3491 GCA_964616355.1 uncultured Nitrospira sp. | reverse complement strand
TCCGGTTGGGGAAAGTGGGGGTTCGTGGCCTCCGTAAGGCAAATTCCTGGCAAACAGTTCTTGAGCGGCGAACCGAGCCGCGGCTGAGCACTACTAGGGAGGTCGCGACGGGCCAGCCCCCTGGGGGGAGGGGACGGGTCACCACTACCTCATGCCCAACTCGACCTCTTCTAGACCCCGGGGTTGAACCGGCACGACCGTGCGATAAGGTCCAGGCCCAACTCCGTAACGAAACGGTCAGCCCGGTCGAGGTAGTCTTCGCTCACAGTGAGACGTTGGCCGAGCAACTCCGGCGTCCCGGCGTCCCTGCAATAGGCGGCATCTGCTATCCCTGCCCGATGCACTAGGACGTTGCGGCGCGCGCGCATCTCGTTGAGTGTCCGGTCGAAGTCGGCGGGAAACTCGTATGCGATCCCCAAGTCTGAGCACGTCCTGCGTATGACCTCAGGTTGGGCGATCTTCGCCTTCTTCTCGTCAGTGTCGAGGCCCATCTCCACCCGCCACCCGGCGACGAAGCCATCCAAAATGGCCATCAGGTACACAAAGGCCATCTCCCGCCCAAGTGCTTCCTCTTCGGGCAACATCTCCAGCGCGCGTTCATAGATCGACGCCCAGGAGAGCGCGTTCTCGGCTAATGATCGCGCCGATTGGGCCGCGTACAGACTGGCGATGCTCTGGGGCGTACGCCGTACGAGGTCAAAGTGGGCCTCCGCGTGTGCCCTGAACGAGTTCACCGTCTCCTGAAGTGTGCTGACCTCCCGGTGATGAGCGCGCTTCATCCGCTCACGAAAGTTCTTGAATCGGACAAGGTTTACTATGAACGCCTGCGCGGCGCCCGTGAACTGCCTGGCCATCGGTACTACCCTGGCATGCCGACTTTGCCCTTGATGCGGATGATGAATTCCCCGCCCGTGATTGAAACTTCGACGTAGCCCGCTCGGGCGACCTCGTCCAGAAATTGCTTGCCCGCTTTGACCCAGCGCGCCGCCTCCCGGTAGTGGGGGCGTTCCGGCCGATAGGCAAGCGGATCGCGAGGGTCAACAAGATTGCCCTTGCCCGCGAATCGGCGGTATTGATTCACGGCATCGTGCACTTGGCGCAGCCGCTGCCCCTGCGCGGCAAGATCGGCGGCCCTCACGGCTACGAACCACGCGCGGCGCGGCCGCCCCCGGGTGCGCGGGGCGCAAAACGTGCGCAGGGTAATCGTGGCACCCGGCAACACCCGGAAGGTCCGTTCGTCCTGGCGTTCCGCGGCGGAGACATAGAGCCGCGTGGGCCGACCCCGTGCGTCGACGCCGTCGAGGATCAACGCCACGATAGTGAAGTCCCGATTTTTTGGCAGGTACCGCTCCACGCCCGCTCCTATAGTCTTTAGTTCAGAGGGTAGCAAACGGATGCACTCGATGCCAACGGGAGACCCGAAAACCGTACCGCCCCACGGGCGAACAGCGCTCACGGCGCGCGAGGCAGCCGCCATGCTGGGGGTTTCGAGGCACACGCTGTACCGGCACGTGCGGGCGGGGACGGTGCACGCGATCCGCTTGGGCCGGACTGTGCGGATTGCGGTGGAGGAGGTCGAACGCCTCCGGCGCGGCGGCTGAACAGCAGAGCCCCGCGCCGCAGGGAGTGAGTGAATGCGTCCTCAACAAAGGACGTGCCCGTTCTGCGCCAGTCAAGACCCCCTCCCAGAGGTCGCTGGCGCGGCTGCGGCAGTCGTCGGGCTGCACCGGCAGGCGGGACGCGAACGGGCTCGGGCGGTTCTCGCGGAACTCCTCGTGGACCCGCCTGCTCCGGGCAGCGATCGCGAGTTTCAACAGGACGTCGCCTTTCGATCGGAGGGCGACCTGCGGCGCGAACGCGGGCTGCTGCGGCTGGCACTGCTTCTGCACTCGGACCCGCCCACGTGGTGGGTCGATCGACTTGCGGCGTTGGAGGCGGAGATGCGCCGGAGGCGGGGATGACCGACCGGCCCCTCCCGCGTCCGGACAAGGCGACGCCCCGTGGCGACGTCCTGTTCCGTCGCGACGGGGACGACTTGGTTTTCACCTGGCCGGCGTACAAACTCACGGCAACCCTTTCACGCCTGCGTCAACGCGGCGACGCCTTGACGGCGGAACTCCTCTTGACCCACGAGGTCGCGGGCCGCATTCACTGGGGCCACCTCTCGCTGGCGTCTGTCTCGGCTCGGAAAACCCTGGCTGACAAACTCAAGCGGGACTTCGGCGCGCCGGGCAATGGCAAGCCGAACTGGGGCGCCCTGCTCGACAACCTGTGCTACATGGCGGCGCAGGAGTTTCGAACCGACGGCGCGTTCGTGCCCGTCGGCGCGTTGGACGACCAAGAGGATGCTGACGACGAATACCTGATCCCCCCGCTGTTGCTGGCCGGGGAGATGAACCTGATCTACGGACCCTCGGGCACCGGCAAGGGCTACTTGTATGCCGGCTTGGTGCTGCATGCGGCCGGCCTGCCGGTGTTACCACTACCGGCTCCCCGCACGCCGGCGCAGCCCGCGGTTCTCGACTGGGAGTGGTCGGATCGCGAACTCAACCGGCGCCTCCGGGCCGTCTGCCGCGGTGCCGGCGTGCCCGATCACGTCGTGTTGTACCGCAAGATGAGCGCACCACTCGCCGACGCGGCCGACCGCCTACACGCCGAGATTCGCCAGCACGGTATCACACTGCTCGTCATTGATTCGCTCCACATGGCCTGCGGCCCGAACGACGGTGGCGACCCGTCCGAAGCGTTTCTGCGGCTTGCGGCTGCAGTGCGGTCTTTCGGCGTGACCGTGCTGTGCATCGACCACCCGGCGAAGGGGGCCGAACGCGGCGCCGAGACGCCCTACGGCAGCCGGTACAAACTCGCGCTGATCCGCAACATCTGGATCGCCCGCAAGTCCTACGACACCCAGCAGGAACTCCACATCGGGCTGTGGCATGACCAGAACTCCAACACCCCGCAGCACCCACCGCTCGGCTTCCGCCTCGTCTTCGACCGGGAGTCCTGGCCGGCCGGGCGGCTGCGCAGCCTGACCTTCCATCGGGAGGACGTGCGCGACGTGGAGGGGTTCACGGACCTGCTGACCGACTGGGAGCGCATCGAACGGGTCCTGACCAGCGGCGCCTCGCAGGTCCAGGCTATCGCCGAGGCGACCGGCCTTCCAGAGAACCGCATCCGGGCCAGGCTGTCGGAGAAGCGCAAACGCGGCCACGCCCTCCGGCTTTCAGACGGCCGCTGGGCCCTGGCAGCGGCGGAGGACCGAGAATGACGCGCACAGGCGCACAGGGTGTGCGCGCACAGTGTGCGCCGGGGCGGCATCAGCGCACGCACACCCCCCTCTCTTAGGGGGTGTGCGCTGTGCGCCCCTGGTGTGCCCGAGAGAACGGAGAGCCGGTCGCTTTACTGTGGGCGGCGGGGCGGTGCTTGCAGCGGCCGCGCTGGGGGTGAGGGAACGTGAGCCCCTCGCTGCCGAAAGGGGATCGGGACGAACC
>CAZTUO010000349.1:2591-3493 GCA_964616355.1 uncultured Nitrospira sp. | reverse complement strand
AGAGGTCCACGAGATGACTCTTGTTGATCCGGGTCGGGGTCGAGTTGATGATCACGAACATCTCGGTCGCGAAGTCCTCGCTCCGGCCGTCGAAGATCACGCAGGGGACGCGGATCGTCCGGGCCTCCTGCGGCCGGTCCTTATGGTAGAAGTGGAGGGCGGCCAGCCGGTGCTGCCCGTCAATGATCAGGTACTTGCCGCCGGGCTCCTCCAGGTTCCCGACGTGCTCGAAGCTGCCGAGCCGCTCGAACCGGAGCCGCTCGGGTGTAAACAGCAGCACCGTGCCCGGGATCGGCGGCTGGCTGACGGCCGTCTCGTAGAAGTTGGTGATCGCCTTGACCTTGGCCCGAGAGAGTTGCCGCTGGAAGGCCTTGTCGCTGCGCTCGATCCGCGCGATGAACTGACCGATCTCATCCTCGGGCGAGACCTCGGTCTGGGCGATCTGCTCGCCCTCGCCGTAGAACCGGCTCACGAAACGCACCTTGCGCAGCAGGTCTTCGGCCGGGTAGGCGACGAAATAGAAGACGCCGTCTTTCTGCCGGACTTGCGTTGCGAGCATGAGCGGTCCTCCTGGCTAGGGTGGGCTCCCGCGGGCACCGCCCGGGGCGCGCTGACAGGCCATTATATACCGTGCCGCCCGGCTCTGCCCATAGTGCTGTAGGGTTGTAAGGCCTCCGCGCGGCTGTTCTGTTGGCTTCCCGCTTGCGCGAGAATGACAGCGAAACCCGCGACCATTCTCCCCTTCGTTCTGGCCAGAACTATGACCACCAGTCCGAAGCCCGTCAACACGGAGCGTCCTGCGATCCGTTCTCCGCTGTGCGACCTCTCCCTTTCAGTTCCCTCTTCGTCGGGAAAGGTGCTGCAACACTGCCTCGGCGGTCGTAGAGGCACCACACCGTATA
>CAZTUO010000349.1:0-2524 GCA_964616355.1 uncultured Nitrospira sp. | reverse complement strand
CTTTCAGTTCCCTCTTCGTCGGGAAAGGTGCTGCAACCGTAACGGACGGGCAGCTTCATCCCGGCTGGGATGACTTTCAGTTCCCTCTTCGTCGGGAAAGGTGCTGCAACCGCTCACGAAGGCCGCAATAAACCGAGCCATTTCGCTTTCTGCATCGCCAGATTCTCGAAAACTTCATATCCGTTGTCGACCCTGGCAGGTTTGCGAACAAGCGTTTCCCGTTCTCTGTTTCCCGCTCTCCGCAGGCGAACAACGGATGACGGGAGACGGATCACGGGTTCAAAACACATCACCGCAGTAGTTTCGATACTCGCAGTCCGGACACCGGGCGCGGACCGGCGTCGGCTCCGGGGTGCGTTGCGCGAGCACCATCTCCCGGATCCGATCCAGCCGCGCCAGGGTCTCGCGTTTTAGTTCCGCTGTGAGCGGAATGGGTTCGACTCGGTTGCCGGGAATCAAGTAGATAATCCCCTGATTCACGGCGCACCTGTAGGCGTCCTCGACCAGCAGGGCGTACCCGCAGAGTTGGGCCAGATGATTGGCACGCACGGGCCCCGTCGTCTCCTTGAAGTCCACCGGATACCATCCGGTTGAGGACTCGATGAGCAAGTCCAGTTTGCCGGAGAGCCCCAGGGCCTCCGACGCCAACCACACGTGAAAGTGCCGCGTGCCGTCCGGTAATCGGTAGCGACGGAGCGTCCGGCGCTGCTCCAGGGCGTCAATCCGTGCCTCGGCCGACTTCCCATGCTCCATCTTGAAGGTCGCCGCGCGCTCGACCGGCATGACGTACTGGTAATAGACGACCCGCGGGCAATAGTCATACTGCTTCAGGTCGTTCACCCGCAGCATCAGCGTCGGTGGGGTGGGCGTCGGAGTCGGCATCGACGTTCTCAACCCGTAGGCTTGCCCGGATGTCCTTGTCGCAGACCGGTTGGAGCAGGATTTTCCCCGCCTGCTCGCCGAGCACGTCGCTCAAGCGCAGGAACAATTCTTCCCGCCGGTTGCTGGTCAGCGTACCGCAGAACGCGCTGAACTGGATGCGTTTGAGGCCATAGTCCTTGCAGACCTCTGCGACCTTGGTCCGGACCGCGTCGTCCGGAATGTCGTACAGGACATACGTTGAAACTTCGTCCACGATCCGCTTTCCGCCGTCAGCCCCCCGCAATCCGCGCCCCGCGTCCGGCTCTCCGGGGATTGCGACCTGCGGAAAGCAGTTTGCGGTTTCACCACTTGAAGGCAAACGGCTTATAGTGGCCCTCCCGCCGCAGGAAGGTGCACAAGCGGCGCGCCTGCATCTGGATGATGGACTTGACCTGGTACTTCTTCCCTTTCACCGGCTCGGTGGATTCCAGCCGCTCCAGAATCTTGGCCGCGTAACGCGAGCGAGTCTCTTCGTCCAGCATCCCGGCTTTCAAGGTGACGGCTTCGCCGAGATTGATGTGTGCGATCACTGTGCGATCGACCACCGGCTGACGGAATTCCTCAACCAGATCCAGCACCAGCGACGGCTTTCCCGGCCGATCCACATGCAGGAATCCGGCGAAGGGTTCCAGGCCCGCGTTCAGGACGGCCCCCCAGACTTGCGCATAGAGAATGCCGTACCCGTAGTTCAGCAAGGCATTCACCGCATCGGTGGCGCCGCGATGTTCGCGCCCCAGAAACTCTGCACGATGCCCGATGATCTCCTTCACACCGTCCCAATAGAGCCGCCCCGCCGTGCCTTCGTACCCCATGAGCGAGTCGCGCACGTCATCGATGCACGCGCCAGAGATCTGTTGGACCGCCGGCCGCAGATCGGCGATCTGATCACCGAGTCGGTCCACCCGCGCAAACCGCTCTGGATCAGCCTGCTTCAAATACTTGCCGAAGTAGCGGAGGAGCCGCTCCTGGTTCGTTAGCTTGCCCAGGACGATCAGCTTACCGAACTCCACACCGCGCTCGTCAGCGATCGCCGCCAACTGCTCCCGACGCGACATCACGGTGGCCGTCAGCATCGGCGAGGATAGCATGGCGTACGGCTTGCCACCCTGCGTTAGGAGGCTCAGCCGAATCCCTCGCTTGCAGAGTTCTTCGATCACATCCGACGAGAGCGTGACGCCGCGCGAGGCGACGACCACCTCACTCAACCGGAACAGGGGAAACTCGTACACCACGGTCTTGTTCTGCCGGACCAGCAACCGCTCGCTCTTCTTTGACAAGAACATGCCGAAGCCGGACAGCACGACCTGCGACGTATCGCCGGTCTTCACCATCCGGATGCCGTCATCGATCACCCGCTCCTCTCCCTCCGGCGGCTCGGTCTCGATCGGGACGACGACCGCTTCCGGTTCGCCGGTGAAGAGGTTGATCTGCGCCGATGGCCGCTCGCGAACCGGCTCAGGTGCCTGCACCTCCGGGTGAATGCGGGGGACGGGGTCCGGCTCAGCCGTAGGAAGGGCCATGAGATTGATCCTCGCGGTGGATACCGATTCCCCCGCCCCACGATTTCCTTGGACACCGATTTGGGGCATACTGCCCCCTCATT
>CAZTUO010000348.1:0-3500 GCA_964616355.1 uncultured Nitrospira sp. | reverse complement strand
CGGGCCAGGCGTCCGCCCCCGCGTCGTCGGCGCTGCTCGGCTCCGTGGGCGGCACCAGCATGATCCCGGCATCGGGGTCCACGGGGGGCGCTGCGCGACCCCAACCCGCATCCGCCAGCGCGGCGCGGCTGTCTCGACGGCTCCCTGATGCCTCTTCGGGGAACCGGCTCCCGCGCCGTTTTTCAAGCCCTGGTCTCCCCTCTTCCGCTCCTGAACCCGCCCCGCCCCAATCTCCAGTCAAGACCGGCCCTGGTGCGCGTTCCTTGTCTGGCGCCGTGCCCCAAACCTGTCCCGTTCGTTCTGAGCAAGCCCGACGCACTGTGTTCGGAGGAGGCTCTTAGACATGGTCGCTCATTTGCACGCACGCACGCACGCACGCACGCACGGTTCCCATTTCGGGACTGGTCTAAGGCAGGGACTTATCTGGGTGCTCTCGCTTGCCCTGGTTGCACCACCGTCGCTCGTGGCCCAGACGTCAGGTGGGCCTTCTATCTTGCCGCCAGTGGGGGCGTCGGCGGCTGGTTCAGGCCAGGGCCAGCCGATCATCACCAATCCCACGGCCCTCCAGCCCATCATCCCTGCGAACGCTCCCTGCCCCGCTCCCGCAGGGGCGCCGCTCACGCCCCTGCCTCCCTCGCCCCAGTTGCCCCCGCCAGGGGGATCAGGCCAAGCGGGACCTGGAGGAACTCCATTGCTTCCGCAGCAGCAGCCAGGAGGCCGCCCCGCTACAGGCCAGACCGCGACGTCGCCCAGACAGGGAGCAACAGGGCAACAAGGGGGCGCCGCCTTGCCATTGCCTGGCGGACTCTTGGGGCCGACCACGCAGCTCCAGCCCCCAACAGGGGGGCTCAGCCCCAGCCAGGCGGAAGCGGTCAGTCCGCTGTCTATCGAGGAGGCGTTCGCGCGCTTCTTTATCCTTCAGGGTGTGACGGGGCAGCTCAAGCAGTTCGGATACAGCTTTTTTGAGGTTCCCTTTTCTGGTCTTCCCCCAACTATGGACACGCCGGTTGGGCCTGACTATGTGATTGGCCCCGATGACACATTGGCTGTCCACGTGTGGAATGTGCCGGATGCTTCCTTCAACCGGAGCTACATCACGCCGGTGGAGCGGGATGGGACCGTGTTCATTCCGCATGTCGGTGCCATTCCGGTGGCCGGCAGCACTTTTTCCCAGGCGACCCGCTTGATCCAGGCCCGGCTGGCCGGCTTGCTCAAGCGCTTCGAGCTGCACGTATCCATGGCGCGGCTCCGAACCATCAAGGTCTACGTCGTGGGCGAAGTGGTGCGTCCCGGGGCCTATGAGGTGAGTTCATTGGCCACGGCGTCACACGCCTTGTACGCCGCCTGCGGTCCAGCGAAGTCGGGATCACTGCGGGCGATCCAGGTGGTGCGGGAGGGGAAGATCGTCGCCACGCTGGACTTCTACCGGTTTTTCTTGTATGGAGATCGCACGCACGATGTTCGGCTTCAATCGGGGGATACGGTGCTTGTGCCGCCGATCGGGCCGGTCGCGGCGATCGGAGGACCGGTCAAGCGTCCCGCCATCTACGAACTGCGCGGTGCGACGACGTTGATGGGACTGATCGACCTGGCCGGTGGCCTCACCCCCACGGCTGATCGCCAACGATGCCAGATTTTTCGCGTGCAAGCCGGGCAAAAGCGGGTCATCCTCGACGTGGAGCTCGGTGGGCTGGTGACCGGCAGCCGGGAGCCTGCGGCGGGGGCCCGGTCTGGAGATCCCAGCCGCGCGGCCGATCCGGTGATTCAGGACGGAGATTTTGTCCGTCTTGGCTCGGTCCCGACCCAGATTGAAAACGCCGTCACGCTTGACGGGGCTGTGCGAAACCCCGGTCCGTATGAATTCAAACCTGGCATGCGGCTCCGGGACCTCCTGACACCGGAGCAGATGCTTGTGGATTCGTATTTGGATCAGGCCGAGTTGGCTCGGACCGACCCGATCACCTACGAGACGACGGTGATCCGGTTTAGCCCGAAGCGATTGTTCGAAGGCGTGGAGGACGAGAATCTCCCCTTGCAGCGCCTGGATCATGTCACGGTGGCGACGCAAGCCCGGCCTGCCCGGTCCGTCACCGTCGCGGGCGAGGTCAGGCGCCCCGGGACCTATGCCATTGCAAATGGGGAGCGACTCTCCTCGGTCCTCAAGCGGGCAGGGGGCTTCACGGCCCGGGCTTTCCCTCAAGGATTGATCCTGGTGCGGGAATCGGTCAAGCGGTCGCAGCAGGCCGAAGTGGAGAAGTTCGTCTCGTTGCAGAAGCAACGGTTGGTCGCCGAAGCGGCTGCCCTGGCAGCCGGGAACGTCAATCCTCAGGGCGCCACGGCCGGGGGGACGAGTCCCGAACAGGCGGCGCTCCAGATGCAGATGCAAGCTCTGGATCAACTTATCGCTCGGCTTCAACCCGGCCGGGTTGTCGTCAAGATGGAGTCGCTGGTTCAACTGGAGGGGAGCGCCGAGGATCTCACCCTGGAAGAAGGGGATGGGATCACGGTGCCGCCTCGGCCTCAGACTGTGACAGTGGTCGGGGCCGTGCGGAATCCCGTCAGCGTGGTGCATCAGGACGGTCTGGGGGTCAAGGACTACATCGAGCAGGCTGGCGGGATGACCCGTTACGCGGAGAAGTCAGAAGTGTATATTCTGCGCGCGAACGGCTCGACAGAGGCGGCCTATGTCAACCTCAAGGACATTGGGCCGGGAGATACGATCGTCGTCCCTGAAGACATCGAACCGAAAGCGCGGCCGATGCAGCTCTGGACCGCGGTAGCCAGCGTCCTCGGCAGCCTGATGTTGAGCGCTGCGGCCATCGCGGTCATTGGTCGGTAAGTAAATGAGGAACAACCTTGGTAGAAAGCCGTCCGTCGTGTGTCATCTGAGCTGCCCTGTACGAGAAATGGTCAGGATATTGCCCTTGGTCTGGGCGCTCGTCTTGCCGGGACTTCTGCTGACGGTGCCTGGATGCACCACGTATGAGGTCGGCCTGACGCACTCCGAGACACGGCCAGCCTTTCAGGTGGGGGAGTGCTTTCAGTTCACCACCTCCAACCATACCGACATGCATGGGAAAGTCTTGGCAGTCAAGGATGCCTCCTACTACGTGGAGGTCGAAGCTAACAATGCCCATGCCCTCAAGTATGCGGACATCATCCCGATTTCCCGGCTTCACCGACTGGCGATCCGTGTTCCGTGTTAACCGGAACGGCGATCCCTTTGCTTGTTGAGCCCAGCGGGGCTGCGAACACCTAGATCGAGAGAAAGTAGCCTCATCCCCCAGGGATCAGTGCCCGTCGGCTCCCCTGGGGGCACGGAGGATTGTAATGCTCCCCGTTTGTCAAGACACTTTTTATGGTGCTGAGAGTGAGTCATCCTACGCAGCGGCTTGTGCCGCCTTCTGCCTGCGGAGCGCCGCCTCGAATGCCAGCGGGCTCCGGGAGCCCAGCGCGGAATGGACGTCTCGCTGGTGATCATCCACCGCGATCCACTGCGC
>CAZTUO010000347.1:0-3539 GCA_964616355.1 uncultured Nitrospira sp. | reverse complement strand
TGCCTCCTCAAGCCCAAGGCGCTCCCATTCCGTTGGATCCTCCAAGCTCTCGATCGCCAGCAGGTTTCTTGCCTCATCTGCTAGCGGATCACCGTTCTCCGCGACAGCAAAGAGAAGGCCGCTCTTGAACGTCCGCGCACGGGAGCCGTACTCCTGGATCATTGTGGTAACGAGCTTCTTGGTAGTGTCCCGGATCAAGGGCTCCCAGCCATGTTCTGGCGATAGCACGACGAGCGTCAGCGCTGCAATGTCAGGGACGTCGCCGGAGCTTTCGGGGAAGTAGCGCCGTTCTGGTCCTCCACCCGTCGCGAACACCTTGCGGATAGTTTCGCGGACCCGTTCTCGGACGTTCTCTTCGCCTGCATCACCCGTAAGGATAGCCCGCCGGTCTGCCAGAATCTTGTTAAGCGTGGGGCGGTAACTAACCCAGTACCCGGTCCCCTTTGCGCCGAGGTAGTAGCACCGACGGACCAGGTCGTCGAGCACCGTTTCCACGTTCCCGATGTCGAGGTCCGGTTCGCCTACCGCAAGGCGCACTTCGGGCAGCGTGGCCTCGTTCCGGACCTGGCCTCCGGACGACTCGAAAAAGACTGAGGTGACGACCTTCTGATGGAGCCGCATCCGCTTCAAGCTGTCGGGCGCGGCCGCGTCCAATCTGACTGCGTGAGCTTCCTCCCCCGCGATGTCCGACAAGACAGCGGCCTCCAGCCGCTGCTCGCCCAACTGCTCAAAGACGGCTGCACGAAAGAGACTGTCTTCAAGCGGCGCGATGCCGAGGCTAAGCAACGGGTCCCTCCGTCCGGCCGTAAAGGCGTCCTGATAGGCCCGGCTCACCCAAAGGGCCAGCATCCGCAACACGCCGCGGGTCCGCTGGAACTTGGGCAGAGACTGCCACTTGCGTTCGAACACCGAGAGTACGACGGGGTGGAAGGGATAGGTCGCTTCGAAGACCTGGACTGCCTGATCGACGGGGAACCAGCCGGGGAGCTGTTCTCGGTGGCCGACGATCCACGCGGCATATTCTCGCGCCGTACGCTGAACCTCCCTAGGGTCACCGATGTCCTCGAACAGCCGACGCCGGACGATCTCGGCGATCTCCATCTTCTCGGAAAGGAGCACCGGCTTGCTCAGCCTATCCAGGAGCTTGTCGAGCCGCTGGTATTCGGCCTCGTCGTCTTGTGTCATCTCGTACTCTGACATGGGCAAGGAAACGACCAGGACGACATTGGCGGTCCCAGCGACTTCGCGGGTGAGCACGTCTAGGAAGCTGTAGAACTGAGAACCCAGCTTCGAGTAAGGGTCGCCCGCTTCGCGGGCGCGCCGAATAAAGCTGAGGACCTCATCCATGAGGATGAGCGTGGGCTCCTCGGTGAACAGTCGTTGGAGGACTTCGCCGCCCGGCACGACCCCCTGGCGCTCGTGCTCCTCGACGAGGGCGAAGGCTGCCGGCCCGCCAAGCTGCCAAGCGATATCTCCCCAGGGCGTCTTCCTCTTGGACTCCCCGTCCGCCCCCACGCCCACAACGAAGTCGAAGCGGTTACCGATGAACGTGGCCACTCTGGCCCGCGGGACCTTCTCCAACCCCGCCGAAGAAAGGAGTCCGCCGACTCCAGGCCAATCCTTCGCAGCCTCGCCTGCCTTGAACAGGTGGTAGAGCAGGGTCAGGAAGTGCGTCTTGCCGCCACCGAACTGCGTTGTGAGGTTGACGCCCGGAGATGTCCCCACCAGATCGCCAGAGAGTCTTCGCATGACCTCTACCGTCAGCTTGGAGAAGGCGGCGGTCAGGTACGTGCGGGCGAAGAAGCGCTCCGGCTCCCGATAGTCCCTGGGCGCCCGTCCGTCCATCACTTGATCCAGGTGGATGGCGAACTCGGAGGCGTCCAAGGGCTGACCCTTACGCAGGTCCTCCCTGGGGGTCGCCACCTGGTGCCACGGTTTCAATGCTGCCACTGTGTCCCTCCCGTCCGGGGCGTGCTACCATAAAGCGCGAAAGCGCTGGGCCGCTGGTTCCCACTGGTATGGCTCGAAAAACCCGTCCGGAAACCCCTCAGCCTTGCTGCGGGTGCCGACGACCAGCAGCAGCTCGCAGCCCCCATCTTGTGATCGACCGACATCTGCCATGACGCCCCGTGTAAGTTCGGCGATGAGGCCACCGATCTCCTCCGGCCGGCGGCGATAGCAGAAGACGCCGCCGAGCTGGCACCGCACCACGCTCACCTTCCATAGCGAGTAGGACACGGCGTCCAGCGCCTCGCGGTTCTCGAGCTCAAAGGCGGCCACAGGGGCCCGCCACCGGCCGCCGCCCCCGCTTTCCCTGGCCGACAGGACGGGGAAGGTCATGACATCGATGGCCAGGTACTCCTGCTTCGGCACCGGCAGCACTTCCCCCAGATGCCCGCGAGCCACGGCGACCCAACCCATCTCGCGGCAGCCGTCTGCGACGGCGCCGGTCAACTCCTGCGTCCATCGGCCGAGGCGACCGGCCAAAGCCGCCTCGCGCAAGGCGTCGGCGCGGCCAGTGCGTTGCACGGCGCGCCGGAAGTGGCCGTACCACTCCCGCGCCCGTGCAGTAGAACTCTTGCTCACAGCCCCAGCCCCCGCTTTCGAGCGAGAACGCCGTCCACCCAGCGCTTCTCCTGTGACGAAGGCGGGTACAGCGCCGAGAGGGCGTTGGCCAGCCGCCAGAACCGCTCGTCACGGCCCGCGCCGTCGTCCACCAGAAAGCGCCGGAGCGCCTCGCTCCGCCCGTCCGCGAAGAGGAGCATCGCCTGGTGAAGACGGTCGAGCGTTGTATCGCCCGGTGTGATGCTGGCGGCCCCCTCGGGATCGGGCGCCATCTCCTCAAAGGCGAGCTGCGCCCCGCGGCCGCGGCGAGGCCGCGAGCCAGCCGGCTCCGCTCTGCCGGTGAGGAAACGGCGTCGCTCCGCCGCCGACAGGAGGCGCGCCTTGTCACCCTTCACCTCCAGCACGCCCCCGGGGCGCTTGAGCTGGTCCTCATGAGCGCCCAGGCCCTGGATGATAAGACGAGCATCGTCGTAAGGGAGGGCGTAGCCCTTCGGCGCCTTCGCGAGCGCCTCCTCCTCTTCCTCCTCAATGAGAGCCTCCTCGGGCTCGGCGGCCGTTGCGCCGTTCGCCCGCGCCCGCAGGGTCCAGAGCCACATGGCGGTGAGGCGTGCGTCCTCCTCAAAGCCGGTAGGGTCAGCCTCGGCGAAGATGACCTTCAGCGCCTCCCGGGCGACGGCTTCCCAGACGAAGGAGAGGTAGCCGCGCTGCACGACCTGCCCGTTTCCGTTGCGGACGTCGCCGAGGGGGATGGCCTGGCCGCCAGCGGTCTCCACTCGCTCGTAGCGGCTGTACACCTCCAGAGCAGGTCCTAAACACGAGAAGATGGCGTCAGCTCCCTGGATGCCCTCCTGCGCCAAGCGGGGAAGCCAGGCGGCGACCTTTTCGTTGAGACCGACCAGTACCTGCCGCCAGTCGCCGACGCCGGCATTCGCAGGGCGCGGTCGGCACACTAGGAATACGGAGCTGGCCAACAC
>CAZTUO010000346.1:0-3543 GCA_964616355.1 uncultured Nitrospira sp. | reverse complement strand
AGAAGACCGGGACCTATTACGTGCTCGCCAAGATGTCCCTCCAGGAGATGAAAGACGCGTTGATGCAGGCCAAGGAGCTGAACAGCCAGATGCGGGACTTCGTCCGCAAGAACGCCGAGAAGGCTTTCGAGCGGCTCGAAAAGGAAGAGGAGAAGCGGGCGGGCAACTGACCGCCTGCGGCGCGGCGTGAGCGGGCAATTGGGGAGGCGAGCGTGATGCGGGGATGGAGGCTAGCGGGCGAGACCGCCGCCCGGCGGGCCACAATGGTCGTGCTGCTGGCGGCCCTCTGGGGGGCGCTCGGCGCCTGCGGCGCCGAGACCAAGGTGACCCGGACCGATCCAACCGTCGTGACCGACCTCAGCGGGCGCTGGAACGACACGGATTCCCGTCTCGTCGCGCAGGCCATGGTCCAGGAGGCGGTGGACAGTCCCTGGATCCAGAATTTCACGCGCGCCAAGCACCGCCAACCGGTCGTCATCGTCGGCACCGTCCTCAACAAGAGCCACGAGCATATCAACGTCCAAACCTTCGTCACAGACCTGGAACGCGAGCTGACCAACTCCCAGAAGGTCACCTTCGTCGCCGGCAAGGGTGAGCGGGAGGAGATCCGGGAGGAACGCCGCGAACAGGCGGCCCACGCCCGTGAAGACACGCAGAAGCCCCCCGGCAAGGAACTCGGGGCGGACTACATGCTCAAGGGCACGATCTCGACGATCCTCGACGAGTCGGACGGTGTCAAGGCCATTTTCTACCAGGTGGACCTCGAGCTGATAGACCTGGAGAGCAACGTCAAGTCCTGGTACGGGCAGAAGAAGATCAAGAAGGTGATCGAGCGCAGAAAGATGCTCTTTTGACGGCTGCCACTCCGTTGAACCCCGCCGACGCACGGGCGCCCCGCCACGCGAACGCTCCGGACCTTCCGCCAGCGACACCCGCGCGCCTGCCCACCTGGGCTGCGGGCCTCGCCGTGGCGGCGGCGCTGGCCGCCTGCGCACCCGCCACCAGCCGGTACACATTGGTCGAAGCCAGCCTGCGCGCCCGGAATCCCGTGCAGGCGGACCTGGTCATCGAGCAGGCCAAGGACGAATACCTGGCTCAGGACCGCGTCCTCTACCTGCTGGATCGGGGGATGACTCTCCACCTCGCGGGCCGCTACGCGCAGAGCAACCAGTTCCTCCAGGAAGCCGACGAGGCCGTCGAGGCCCTGTACACCCGCCGGCTCCGGACCGAGACCAAGGCCTTCCTGGTCAACGACACCGAGCTGCCCTTCGAAGGCGCTCCCCACGAGCAGGTGCTGATCAACGTGATCAAGGCGCTGAACTACGCGCTCCTGGGAAACCTGACGGACGCGCTCGTTGAGGCGCGGCTGATTGACCAACGCCTGAACGTGCTCGCCGACCGGACGACGGACCGCGGTGCATACCGGGAGGACCCATTCGCCCGCTATCTCACTGGTCTCCTCTACGAGGCCGCGCGGGACCTTAACAACGCCTTCATCGCCTACCGGAAGGCCTACGAGGCCTACCAAGCCGCCCGTTCGTGGCTGAAGGTTCCGGTGCCGCCCAGCCTGGAAGCGGATCTCCTGCGCATCACGGACGCACTGCACCTTCAGGAGGAGCACGCCAGGTACCGAACCCAATTCCCCATGGCGTTCTGGCAGCCCTATGCGGAGACAGAGCGGCTCGCCCAGCTCGTGGTGATCAGCTATAATGGGCGGGCTCCTTACAAGCAGGACCAGTTCATTGACCTACCGATCAGCTTCGAGGCGCTGAAACTGGTGCTGTTGACGAAGGGGATCCTAGGGGCCAGCAACCAGAGCAGCCAAGACCGACGCGCGATGGAGAGCGTCTTGTACGGGTTGAGCGGCCGGGTGGTCCGCGTGGCGCTGCCCAGGCTCGTGCCGCAGCCCACCGACGTGGCCTACGACGAGATCAGCCTCGCCGGGTCCCAGGGGACCTATACGGCGAAGACGGACCTGGTCCACGACCTTGGCGCAGCAGCGGAGAAAACTCTTTCCGACCAGTATGCGCGGATCACCCTGAAGGCCGTCGCGCGGGCCGCGGTCAAATTTACGCTGGCAGAAGGGGTGAGTTACGGTGCCCAGGCGGCGGCTGGCCGGGACGTGGGGCCCCTGGTCGGGCTCGTCGTGAACATGGTCGCGAAGACCTTGGCCGTCGCCTCGGAGGAGGCGGACAAGCGGAGCTGGCGCACCCTTCCCGATCAGATCCAGATTGCGCGCGTCTGGGTGCCGCCCGGCGTTTACCAGATACGCGTGCATCCAGTCGGCCGCCGGAGCGGGGTCGGCGAGCCGGACCTCGTCGAGGAGCTGACGCTTGAGCCGGGCCGGACCGCCTTCGTGGTCGCACGGTACGTGTCATGAGGGACGCCCGATGAAACCCTGGCGCATGGTGCTCGTCGCGCTCGGCGCACTCCTGGTCCTTGCAGGCTGCGCCAGCCGCACCCCTGCCTGGGTGACGGGGAAGAGCCCCGATTATCCACCCGCGGACTACCTGCTCGGGGTCGGCCAGGCCGAGACGCGGCCGGCGGCGGAGCAGGAAGCCTATGCGGCGGTCTCCCGGATCTTCAAGGCTGAGGTGACTGCGCAGGCGCGCGACTGGGAATCCTATTTCCAGCTCGAAACCCGGGGCACCGCCAACATCGAGCGGCGGATCACCCTCGACAAGATCACCCACGTCTCCACCGACAAGGTCCTCGAGAACGTCAGGATTCTGGACCGCTGGTACGACAAGGACTCCTCCCAACATTACGCGCTGGCCGGGATGAACCGCCCGCAGGCGGCCACCGCACTGCTGGAACGCCTGGCGGAGATGGATCAGCGAATCGAGGACGACCTGCGGGAATCCCGCCAGGCGACCGATAAGCTCATCAAGCTCCGGAGCCTCAAGCGGGCGATCGGCCACCTCGTGCTGCGGGAGGCTCTGAACACCGACCTTCGCATCATCCGACCGAGCGGGCGCGGCGAGGAACCGCGCTACCGCGTGGGCGAGCTGACCGCGGAACTGGAGCAGTTCCTCGCCGCCAACCTCGCGATCGGCGTGGAGATCACCGGGGACCAGGCGGAGGTCGTGCAGAACGCGCTGATGGAAGGGTTGCTCCGGGAGGGCCTGCCCGTCACGGCGCGGCGCCCCGGACCGGGTAACGGACCGGCGGGGAGCCAGGAGGGGCGTGCCCCCGAGCTGATGGTGCGGGGGTCCGTCCGGGTCTGGCCCGCCAACGTGCCGGATCCGCAATTCAAGTATGTCCGGTGGTGCAGCGACCTCGTGATCGAGGAAGTCTCGACCCGCAGCGTGGTGGCCGCGATCGCGCGGGGCGGCCGGGAGGGGCACCTGACCGAGCGGGAGGCGCTGGCAAAGGCGGTTCGGATTATGCAGAAGGAGCTCACGTCCGATCTTGCCAAAACGCTCGCCGGTTATGTATACGGGGAGGCAGAACCGACCGGCGCCGTGCCGCCGAGCGCGTGCCCGGACGGACAGGCACAGGCGGGGCAGGCAGGCCCCCCCAGACAGACCCTGTGAGCGCGAG
>CAZTUO010000345.1:0-3550 GCA_964616355.1 uncultured Nitrospira sp. | reverse complement strand
CTCTGGCGCGCAGCAAAATCCTGGCAATCGTCCCGGCTTAGCCGGAGATTAGGGTAGCGGCGAAGATGACGGACGACCGGTTGGCGATCGGACTGTGAGAGCTCCCCGGCTTGCTTGAGGATGAGCCGATTGTCCAAGGGGAATGTCTCGAGCCGAACAATGCAGGGATCGTGAAGGCCCGCGTCGGAACGGCTCTCAAGCTCGGTGTCTCTTGGCCATGGTTCGTGCGCTTTGGATGACGACGTCCCACTTGTTGCAGAGCACGGAAGGCCTCGTCGTCCTCTGGGCTTGCCCATTCGTCCAGGGTAGAGGAGAGGGCGGCATGGAACGCGACGTCGAACGGCCGTCCCCGCTTCAATGTCACCACGCCGTTTCTCACCTCGTAGACCACCAGATCGCCTGCCTTGAGACCGACCTTGTCCCGGACTTCCATTGGGAATCGTCACCTGTCCCTTTGAGGATGATCGGCTTGCAAGCATGAGAGACCCTTACTCTTTAACGCCGCCTACACGTTGCCCGCTGGCACGCTGGTCGTGCCTGTCGCCGACGCGCTCAAGCGGCTCGCCTCGCGATGAAACAAGGCTGCAACCGCGTTCCGGGTTCCCGCCTGCGCGGGGACGCTGGGTTATGGGCTACTCTCTCGTGTTCGGAACAGCGCTTCAATGGAACCTAGCGATGCCCCGCCCAGCCCCGGCAGCACAAGATTGGCGCGAGCGAGCCGGTCGGCCGGGTAGGTGGTGGCCAGCGCGACCACCCGCATCCTGGCCGCCCGGGCCGCCTCGATGCCGGCCAGCGAATCCTCGATCACGAGGCACTCCGCCGCGCCGATCGCCGGCTCGGGCGCCGGCGGCGCCTCGTTCAGCCGCTTAAGCGTGAGCTGATAGATGGCCGGGTCCGGCTTGCCGAGGACCGTATTCTCCGCCGAGACGATGACGGCAAAGTCCTGCTCGATCGGCGTGCCCTCGAGCGCCGCCTCGATCTGCTCTCTCCTCCCGCCCGTCGCAATCGCCAGCCGGTAGCGCTCCCCCGCCTGTTTCACGAACTCCACGACTTCTGGAAACAATGGCGGCTTCCTCGTCGCCGTTACCTCCCTGAACAGCACGGCCTTCCGGTTCAGAATGCGGTGCACCCGTGCGCCGTCGCTCCGGCCCGTGGCGGCTGCGAGGAGCGCGATGGTGCAGTTGCGCTCGTCCATGCCCAGATAGGTCCCGTAGTAGGCCTCCTTCGTGAGGGCGAGTCCTTCCTCGGCCAGCGCCTGCTGGAAGGCGAAGAAATGGGGCGTCTCGTCGTCTGCGATCACGCCGTTGAAGTCGAAAATGATGGCCCGCAACATGGTCCTCCACCCCAGGTACCGGGCGCACGGTACCACGCCATATCGGCGCGGGCAAGCGCGAGGCGCCTTGCCGGGGGCCTGCACCTCCTGTATCCTGCCGGGTGGCAACGGTAGCACGGCACCTGGAGCGGTGGCTGGAACGGCGTATGCCCGAACGGGACCTCCTGACCGACCTGCTGGTGATCTTTGCGGTCTCGATCACCGTCGTCTTCCTGTTCCAGAAGATCCGGCTGCCTTCGATCGCCGGGTTTCTGGCGGCGGGCGCGCTGATCGGCCCGCACGGGCTCAACCTGGTCTCGGACCTCCAGGAGGTCCACCGGATGGCCGAGATCGGCGTGGTCCTCCTCCTGTTCACGATCGGCGTGGAGTTCTCACTCTCGCATCTGGCCGCCTCGCGCCGGCTGCTCCTCGTCGCTGCGCCGCTCCAGGTGGCGGGGGCCCTGCTGCTGGTCGCGGGGATGGGCTGGCTGGCGGGCTTCACGGTCCGCGAGGCGATCTTCTGGGGATGCCTCCTGTCCTTGAGCAGCACCGCGATCGTGCTCAAGGCCCTGGCCGAGCGCGGGGAGAGCGACGCCTTGCACGGCCGGGCAACGATCGGGATCCTGATCGTGCAGGACCTGGCCGTCGTGCCGATGATGCTGATGACGCCCATGCTGGCGCAGGCCGGCACGGAGTCCCCGGCTTCGCTGTTCCTGCCCTTGCTCAAATCCGCCCTCGTGGTGGCGGGGATCGTGGTGGCCGCCTGGATCCTGGTGCCCAGGATCCTCCAGCAGATCGTCAGGAGCCGCAGCCGCGAGCTGTTCCTCCTCACGGTGATCGTCCTCTGCCTCGGCATCGCCTGGCTGACGTCCCTGGCCGGGCTCTCGCTCGCGCTGGGCGCGTTCGTCGCCGGCCTCATCATCTCGGAGTCCGAATACAGTCACCAGGCGATGGCCGAGGTGTTGCCCTTCCGCGACAGCTTCAACAGCCTGTTCTTCGTCTCGGTCGGGATGCTGATGGACGTGCGCGTCGTGGCCGCCTACCCGCTGCTCGTGATCGGGCTGGTCGCGGCGGTGCTCGTGGGGAAGTTCCTCACTGCGGCCGGTCCGGTCCTCCTCGCCGGCTATCCGCCGCGCTCGGCGGTGCTGGCGGGCATTGCATTGGCGCAGGTCGGCGAGTTCGCCTTCATCCTGGCGCAGGAGGGGCAGGCCGTGGGGCTGCTGGCCGGGGAGTCCTACCAGGTGTTCCTGGTGGTGTCGGTGCTGACGATGGTGGTCACGCCCCTGCTCATGCAGGGGGCGCCGAGGATTGCCCGGCGCACCGAGGCGATCCAGCGGCTGCGCCGATGGTTCCCGGACCGGACGACCGCGCACATGGAGCAGCTCGGCCTGCACCGTCTCCGCATCAAGGACCACGTGATCGTGGTGGGGTACGGCCTCAACGGGCGGAACCTGGCCCGCGTGCTCCTGGAGACGGAAATTCCGTTCGTGGTCCTGGACTTGAACGGCGAGGTCGTCCGGCGCGAAGCGCAGACGGGCGTCCCCATCTATTACGGCGACGCCACCAACCCCCACGTCCTCCGCCACATGCGGGTCGAGGAGGCGCGCGTGCTCGTCCTGGCCATTTCCGATCCGTTTTCGACCCGGCGTGCCGTCAAGATCGCCAAGGGCATGAACCCCGCCCTGCACGTGGTTGTGCGGACGCGATACCTCAAGGAGATCGAGGAGCTGCACCAGTTGGGCGCGGACGAGGTCGTGCCCGAAGAGTTCGAGACCTCCATCGAGATCTTCGCGCTCGTCCTGCGTTCCTACCGGCTACCGGCGGAGTTCATCCACCAGAAGGCCGAGCAGATCCGTCGCGAGGGATACGCGCTGCTCCGTCGCAGCGCGATGCCGGAGCTGGCCCACCACCTGCGCGGAGGCACCCTGACCGACGTCGAGGTGGATACCTGCCGGATCGAGGCGGACTCGCCAGCGGTGGGGAAGACCCTGGGGCAGCTCTCGATCCGGCCCCGGACGGGCGCCTCCGTGATCGCGCTCACGCGCGGCGGGGTGACGGAATCCAACCCGACCGAGAAGGAGCGCCTGCAGCCGGGCGACGTGGTCGTCCTGTTGGGCTCGCGTGACCAGATCCGGCGGGCCATGGGGCTCCTGGGGGACAGCAAAGTCGAGGGCTGAGGCTAGCAGGATGTTGAAAAACCCTGGTTGAGTCGGTGGGACTCCCCTTCGCGGTGGGTGA
>CAZTUO010000344.1:0-3583 GCA_964616355.1 uncultured Nitrospira sp. | reverse complement strand
GATTGAGCGACTCGAACCGTGACACTGTCATTTTTCACGCCGGATTCAGGTTTAAAGGAAGGGACAGATCACTCACTGTCTCAATTGTGCCCCGGCGTTACAGCAGGACGACGTTGGGCTTGGCGCCAGCTACCGAGCTGGTGGCGTTCCGGGTGTCGAAGACGAGCGGGGCGAGGCGGACGATCATCGGATAGTCGAAGGCCGAGTGCGCGGTGAGGATCAGCGCGCAGGCGCAGCCGCGCAGGCGCTCCTCCGTGACCGGGACGGCCTCGTACAGGCGCCCCTCCACCTGGAAGGTCGGGGTGTAGGGGTCCGCGTAGCTCAGCCGCGCGCCCTCCCGCTGCAAGAGCGCCATCACCTTGGCCGCCGGCGTCTCCCGCGGGTCGGCCACATCGGCCTTATAGGTCACGCCGAGGACGAAGATATCGGCCCCGCTCAGACACTGGCCGCGCCGGTTCAGGAGGCGCTGGAGCTTGGCGACCACGTAATAAGGCATGCTCTCGTTGATCTCGCCGGCCAGCTCGATGAACCGCGTGTGGAGGTCGTATTCCTTGGACTTCCAGGCGAGGTAGTAGGGATCGAGGGGGATGCAGTGGCCGCCGACGCCCGGCCCCGGGTAGAAGGGCATGAACCCGAAGTTCTTTGTCGCGGCCGCGTCAATGACCTCGAAGACGTTGAGCCCCATCCGGTCGCACAGCACGGCCAGCTCGTTGACCAGCGCGATGTTCACGGACCGGAAGACGTTTTCGAAGACCTTCGTCATCTCCGCCACCCGCGGGGAGGAGACGGGGAAGATCTTCACGACGGACTGCTCGTAGAACGTCTGGGCGTGCAGGAGGCAGGCCGGCGTCACGCCGCCCACGAGCTTGAACGTGTTGTGGGTCTTGAAGGCGCGGTTGCCGGGGTCCACCCGTTCCGGCGAGAACGCCACGTAGAGGTCCTGCCCGACCTTGAGCCCGCTTTGCGTCAGAAGTGGCACCAGCACTTCCTCAGTGGTTCCCGGGTAGGTCGTGCTTTCCAGGACGATCAGCATCTGCGGATGCAGACATGTGGCCAGCTCCTTGGCGACCTTGACGATGGCGCTGATGTCCGGCTCCTTGTTCCGCGTGAGCGGGGTCGGCACGCAGATCAGGACGACGTCGCAGTCCTGAAGCGCCCGAAAGTCCCCTGTGGCCGAGAGCCGTCCCGTCTCGACAGCCTGCCGCAGCTCGGCGGCGTCCACATCCGAGATGTAGTTCTCGCCGCGGTTCACCCGCCCCACCTTCTCGGGCGCCTCGTCGAGCCCGATCACCCGGAAGCCGGTCTTGGCCTGCAGCACGGCGAGCGGGAGGCCCACGTAGCCGAGGCCGACAATGCCGATCCGGGCTGAGCGTCGCTTGATTTTGTCCAAGAGCGTCATGGTGCGAAGCGTTCGACGGCGGCGGGAGAGCGGTCGACCGTCAGACGTCGTAGAACCCGCGGTACCATTCCACGAACCGCGCAATGCCCGTTTCGATCGGAGTCGCCGGTGCGAAGCCGACGTCCTGGATGAGATCGTCGACTTCGGCGCAGGTCGCCGGCACGTCGCCCGGCTGGAGCGGCAGGAAGTGCTTCTCCGCGGTTCGCCCCAGGGCCTGCTCGAGCACTTCGATGAACCGGAGCAGGTCCACCGGCTGATGGTTGCCGATGTTATACAGGCGATAGGGGGCGGCGCTGCTGCCCGGATCGGGGTGCTCGCCCGACCAGGCCGGATCGGGCTTTGGAGGCTTGTCGAGCACACGCACGATCCCTTCGACGATGTCGTCAATGTACGTGAAGTCGCGCTGCATCTTTCCGTGGTTGAACACCTCGATGGGTTTGCCCTCCAGAATCGCCCGCGTGAACAGGAACAGCGCCATGTCCGGCCGGCCCCAGGGGCCATAGACCGTGAAGAACCGGAGCCCGGTGCAGGGTAGCCCGTAGAGATGGGCGTAGGTGTGCGCCATCAGCTCGTTGGCCTTCTTGGTCGCCGCATAAAGCGACACCGGATGGTCCACGTTGTCGTGGACAGAGAAGGGCAGCTTCGTGTTCCCGCCATAGACGGAGCTGGAAGACGCGAAGACGAGATGCCGCACCCCGGCGCGACGGCAACCTTCCAGCACATGGAGAAACCCTACCACGTTGCTGTCCACGTAGAGATGGGGATTCACCAGCGAATATCGCACCCCGGCCTGGGCCGCCAGATGGACCACGCGCGAGACCTGGTGTTCGGCGAACAGCCGCTCCATCCCGCTCCGATCCGCAAGATCGAGCTTGACGAACTGGAACCGGTTGTCCGGTGTGAGCCGGGCCAGCCGGGCTTCCTTGAGCGTGACGTCGTAGTACTCGTTGAGGTTGTCCACCCCCAGGACGCATTCGCCGCGATCGAGCAGTCGCCGGGCCACATGGAAGCCGATAAACCCGGCCACGCCGGTCACCAGGACTGACGCGTTCATTGTGGCCATGGCCGTGGAACGCAGCCTCCGCGGACTCGTCAGACCGGCACCACATCGGACGCGTCAATCTCGACCGCGGCGGCCTGCCGGATCAAGTGGACCGAGATCACCAGCCGGTAGGGCTTGGACTTGCGCAACAGGATGCCACGGACGCCCTCCAAGGGCCCGCGCACGACCTCGACGACCATGCCTTCGCAGAGATAGGGATGGGGATCGTACCGCAGAGGCCCCTGCATGAGCCGCTTGACCGCATGGATCTCTTCCTCGGGAATCGGCTCAGGACCGTGTGCGTTGCCGACGACCTGCACGACCCCCGGGATCTTGAGCACCGTTAGTCTATTCTCCCAAGGGAAGTGGGCAAAGCAATAACCCGAAAACAGGGGAGCCTCGATTTTCTTTTTCCGGTCCTTCCACTGGCTCAGCCGGATCACGGTTGGGAGGAGCTGCTCGATCCCCAGCGCCACGAGCCGGTCCCGCACCTGCTTTTCGTGCCGCGACCGGGTCCGCAGCGCATACCAGCGAGGGGCGCAATCGGCGTCGGGCAAAGCTCCGCCCTCTCACTTACAGTGGCAGTACGGAAGCCCTCGGCTTGATACCTGCCGGGGCGGCCCCCCGCAGCACCCGCCTGAATGGCGTCACAGCATCACGCCTGGACCCCAAAAGGCGTCCCGACGCCTGCGAGGGTTATGGGGTCAACCGTCAGCGCTGCAGAACCGGTGCAATAGGGCCACACCGGTCTCGCTCACCAATCCCACGAGCTACACCAACCTGGGAGCAGCACCCGAGCATGCAATTCCACGAAGGAACCCGGCCGAAGGAGGAGTCGGATGAGTTCGCGAGTTCCACCAGATCTGGACAAAGCTGAGCCCATGAATTGGGAAGGCACAATGCCGACAAAAGAAGCGGCGCGAAGAAACCCGGTCGCCACTCAGGCAGGACCTCCTGGATACCAGAATTAGGAAGAGAGGCGTCATCCATCAACGTCAACATTGCCAGGTAAATCTCGGGGGCAGCTACGTGTAATGCTCCCCGTTTGTCAAGACACTTTTTATGGTGCTGAGAGTGAGTCATCCTACGCAGCGGCTTGGGCTGCCTCCGGCCTGCGGAGCGCCGCCTCGAATGCCAGCGGG
>CAZTUO010000343.1:0-3620 GCA_964616355.1 uncultured Nitrospira sp. | reverse complement strand
GACAACCCGGTGCGCAAGGACCGGGTCTTCGGGGTGCCCTACATGAGCGCCGCCAGCTGGAAGGGACTGCTCCGCTGGTCGTGCCGGATGCAGGAGGGATTGCTCGGCCACCTCGAACGGGGCGGCACGGTCGACGACTGGGACGAGCCAGCGTGGATCCTCCACCTGTTCGGCAACGACAAGGGCGAGGGAGAAGACTTCCAGCGCGGGGCGCTCGCCTTCTTCCCCACCTGGTTCTCGAAGATCGGCTTCGAGGTCATCAATCCCCACAGCCGCGAGACGCGAGCCGGGAGGCAGCCGATCCTCTACGAGGTCGTGCCCGCTGGAACCCAAGGGACGTTGCACCTGCTCTACGCCCCCCTGCCGGGGGCCGGCGCGCGAGACCGGGTCCAGCCCGAGCGGGCGATCGATCGGCTGCTCGATACGATCGAGGTGCTGCTTACACGGTACGGGATCTCGGCGAAGCGCACCGCCGGCTGGGGCACGGCACGGGCGGACGAGTGCAGGGCGCACCGGAAGGGCCGCCAGCGGCTGCGAGAGAGCAGCCTGGTCGCCCTGAAAGGGGCGCTGAGGTCCTGGAGGGAGCCTCGGGAGCCGGGGGATGGGTGACTTCGGGCCGGCCCAGACGCTCCGCACGCATCGGCCGCTCCTCCTGGCGATGGAAGCGGTGGGCTGGCTTCACATGACGGGGAAGGCACGCGCCGAGTTCCTCCAGGCTCAAGGCGGGCGGGACACGGGCTACGACGACCTTCGCTGGTACGAGCAGGAGAGCCCGCCCTTTCCCTGGGACGACCTACTCGGCTGGGCGCGATCGCGCTTCCCTTCCGTGAACGGCGCCGCGATACCGTGGCCCACGACCCTGACGGACTTCGTGAGCGAGCACCGGAAGCGTGGCGGTACCGGCTTGCTCGGCCTGCTCCAAGCGGCCCATGGGATCGTCTCGGGCATCGAGAAGAACCTCCCGCGGGAAACCTCGAAGTACCTCCGCCAGGACGCGACGCACATGTGGCTCGCATCGGCCTTCGGCGAGTCGCGCCGCAACCTCCTGGCCGACCCACCCGAGGTGCTCACGACAGCCGGCTGGCGCAGGCTGCTCGAGGAGGTCCGGCGCATCCTCGACGAGCTCAAGAACCTCGGCGAGGGGAGCACGGCGGATGTTGGCACATGGCGGAGGTGGCGCGACTCGGCCATCGGTCCCGACAGCCTCCTCCGTGGTGCATTCTCCTCCACCATCGCCGAGACGCGGCTGCCGAACAACGAGGTGACGCTGTGGGACCAATCCTACGTGGCAGCCGCCCTCCTCAAGAGCGCCGTGGCCGGGGCGATCCTCGAGGGATCGGACTTTCCATGGGGGTCGGGGGATCTCAAGCAGACGACCCGTTGGCGGTTGCTGACGGTCGGGATCGGCACCGATCGCTACGAAGCCCGCGCGGTGCGCATCGGCGACTGGGTGGGTGCGTGGGCGGCGATCCGAGAGTTCTTCGATCGTGTCCGCGAGCTGGTCGAGGTCGACCTGGCCATCGGCTCGCTCCTCTACGGAGACACGTGCGTGGAGGTCTTCTCGTTCCCGGGTGAGCGATCCGCAGGGACCGCCGACCTCGGACTGTCTGCTTGGGAACCGTGGCTGCAGGCCGAGGTGGAGCGGATCGCGCGGGAGCTCGAGCTGGAGACCCCGCCGCTCTGCCGGATCAGCGAGCCGACCCGCAGCCTCGTCCCCATGGTGCGGGAAACCCGAGAGGCCCGCTCGTCGCTCGCCGTGCCGGTCCACAGGGGCTGGCGCATCGACACCAAGGAGACCCACGGTCACGTGTGCCCCGTCTGCCTCGTGCGCCTGAACGGCCGACCCGATGACAAGGGGCGTCCCTGCGTCGTCTGCGAGAAGCGCCGGCGAGGTCGGCTGGATGCCTGGCTTCGCGGCGAGCTGGGCACGGACACTATCTGGGTGAACGAGGTGGCCGATGCCAACGGGCGCCTCGCGCTCCTCACCCTGAGTCTCGACCTCGAACCGTGGCTCGAAGGGAGCCGGGTCGGCAGCCTGCGGACACAGGCGATCAGCGAGTGGCGGAGGTTCAACCCGACCCTGGGTGGCCACGACAATCCGATCGACCCGGCGCAGCCGTTCGAGAGCCTCGTCGACTACGTGGGCCGAAAGCTGGGTGCGTACGACCAGCAAGATCCGGTGCTCACGAGCCTCCAAGATGGCTACCGCCACGACAGCGACTGGCCGAGCTTCTTCGCCAAGATCGTGGAGGACCGCGCAAACGCGCCGAGCTGGGACCAGCTGGACGAGCCCGCCCGCGCCCACTGGCTCGTCCACCAGCTCTTCACGAAGCTTCCCTCGCCGGGTCGCGTCTACCGCTTCTGGCGGCAGGCCGAGGAGTTCTTCGCCGCCCTCGCCGGCGAGTTCCGGCAGCTCGCCGCCCGGAGCTCGAACCGCTGGCGGGTGCGCCGCCTCGTGCTCGTACCTGACGAAGCCTCGGCCGACGCGGGCTGGAAGGACGGAGAGCTCTACGAGGGGCACCTGGACGGCACGCTCGTGGACGTCCTCTACCGGCAGAGCGACAGGCGGTTTCTGACAACGTCCAACCTGGCGCGCCTGCTTGTGGCCCAGGCGAGTGGCGATGAGCTCGAGGGACGAGCGATCCAGCTCAGGGGGGAAGACGGCGTCCCGCGCACCTTGCGGATTGCGGACGTGAAGGATGCCGGCCGACTCGGGACCTACCACCCCCTCGTCCTCTTGGAGCTGAGCCCCCTCCGCTTCCGCGCCCTCGTGCCCCTGGAAGCCGCGTCGGGCTGCCTCGACCGAGCGATCGAGCTGTGGAAGGAGCAGTTCGCCCGCGTCTGGGATCGCCTGCCGTTGCGCGTCGGCGTCATCGGCTTCCCGCAGAAGCTCCCGTTCCAGGCGGTTCTCGAGGCCGCGCGCACGACGGAGCACGAGCTCGAGCGGGCGGAGCCGGAGACCTGGCGGGTGCGGCAGCGCGACGAACGAGGGGGCGTGGTCGCTCTCACCTTCCTGCGTCCCGACGGCCGCAGTGAGCTCCGAACCGTCCCGGTCTCCCTGCCCGATGGCCGCCTGGACGTCTTCTACCCGTACCTCGCCGTGACGGACGACCGCGTTCGTTTCCCGCTCGACTTCCAGCACCCTGGAGAACAGGTCTACCGTCACGTCCTGGATCTCCGGCCCGGGGACGGAGTCCAGGTCCACCCGGCACGGGTTGCGACCGTGTTCCTTGAGAGCGCAGGACGGCGCTTCGAACGGGTCTGCGTCAGGCCGCTCGCCGACTGGGGCGAGATGCGCGCGACGTGGGAGCTGGTCCGCCGGGCCGCACCGAGCATGTCCGCCCTCCATGCCGTCCGGGCAGAACTCGTCGGCTGGCGCGAAGCCTGCCAGGGCCCCGACGGCCGTTGGGCCGCAGAGGAGAGGAAGACCTGGGGGAGGCTGGCCGAGGCGGTCCTGGCCGACCGGCTCGGCGCCGAAGGGGCAGCCCTCCGCGGCTTGGTCGAGGCTGCAAGCGACGGCACCCTGGAGTGGGCCCTGGATTGGCATCTGTCGGTACTCAAAGAGACGGCCGAGGTGGGACATGGCTGACAGCTTCGAGACTTTCAGACATCTGGGCATG
>CAZTUO010000342.1:1896-3632 GCA_964616355.1 uncultured Nitrospira sp. | reverse complement strand
AGCCACTCCCGCGAAGCTAAAGACGAAAAACATCCCCGTCGTATTACCCAACACGTCGTGCGTGTTGGCCCAAACCGCCACGGAGATCACCGCAAACGTCACCCACCACAACACCCCCTTGCTCTCCCGAAGAGCCTCCGAGGTTGATGCGCGGCGGCCACGGGCCCCTCGCGCGGCCGCAGTCGCGACGAGCCCAAATAGCGCCGCAGTGAGTAGCGCGCCCACAACGCCCTCTTCCGCAACAATGCGCAACCAGCCATTCTCCGCGGTGCCTACCGCGACGGCTTCATACAATGGGCGCCCCCCGAACTGGGCCGAACCCAAGCTGAACGCGCCAGCGCCTTCGCCCATGAGAAGCCACTCCTGCAACACAACGCCTAGCGGAACAATCAGATTGTCCTCCACCCGATAGACAGCATCTGGAAATGCCGAAAGGATCCTGCCGCCCACGACCAACGCAACGGGATCATCTGCCGTTGACAGAACGACCGCTGACATCCCGATGACCGCAAACACGCTAACCCCGATCAGGCGTCCCTTCAGTCCTTCTTTCCCCCACGCAAACGCAAGCCCTATAACCACCAATGCCGCGAGGTACAAAACGATGGCCGCCCGCTCACCCGTGACGACCAGCAACAAAAGCTCTAATCCCGTGTAAAGGAGCCAGCGCAAAGCTCCCGGCCGGGCCCAGCTTCGATAGAATAGGCGATAGCTCGCAAGCACAAACGCGACAAGCCCGAACTTTCCCGTGTGAAGGAATATCGACGTGGGTCTGAACAACCACTCCACGGCTAGCGAGCCAGCGGTGTAATCGCCAATGCCCATTCGTTCGTCAGCTAAGAGCGCCGGGTTGATGTCATTGATCCAGTGGCCCCTCCCCAGCCATAGCTGCAGAGCTGCAACGACACCCACGACCAGCAGCCAGAATCCGCAAAACTTGTAGATGGCGTCAGCCATTCCCCGAGTTCCGAGGCGGTGGCATATACTGATCCCGATCAACAGCCCAAGGAAAGGCATCGCAACGCCTCTAAGCCCAACCGCCCCAAGTGCAGGGTCATTATGCCCAACCATCACCGAAAGCAGAGCCCAGCTGGCGCTCGCCAGGCCCAGAGCCACCACCGCTCTAACCCTTGCACCAAGCCACACCCGCGCAGACAACATAGCCACCACCAACAAAAGCCCTTCCGCTCCGGCGATAACGCTGTTCGATGGATAGATCCACTTCCTCACAACTTCGGCCAGCAAAGGTAGACTCAGCACACACCAGATCACAACTCGGTACAGAATCGTGAGGCCACTCCTCCCCTTCATGCCACCTAGCGTCCCACGGAGCCTATCAACTGATGTACTCAGGCGCGGGCCGAACGAGCGGTGCTTGCTTTGTCCGCAGACACAAGAAACGTCGGTCGGACTTCGCTTGGCTCACCAGGAATTCCGCACCGACGCCGCTTCAGCCAGGACGCTCGCCAAACTGTCAGTGCCAGTTGCGCTCCAAAGTAGATCGGCACAGCCCAGGCGGCACCACTAATGCCGAACCAAGCCACCATGGGCAATGCCGCAGCCACGCCCAGAGCGGCGCCGGCAGCTTGAACCAAAAGCACGCCGCGCGTGTCGTGGTAAGCGTAGCACACGCGCTCGACAACCTGCGCGCCAGCGAGCAACACGTAGCCCGCGGCAATCCAGCCCATCAATGCCGAGTGCACGCGGTACTCCTCGGCGAGCAGCAGCGTAGCGAT
>CAZTUO010000342.1:0-1873 GCA_964616355.1 uncultured Nitrospira sp. | reverse complement strand
AAGATGAGCCATAGACCCACTGAGCCGCCTACCACAGCGCCCATCCATAGCGCCAGTAGCCGCCACGCGCCCTTACGGTCGCCGGCGCTGACAGCCGTGTAGTAGGGCTGGCGAAGCGCCAGCTCGATACTGGCCGAGAGCATGAGGAACGGTCTACTCGCTACCCCATAAAGTGCGGAATAGACGCCCGCTGCAGTGACACCAGCAAAAGCTGCCACAATATACCGGTCGGCCTGCCCGCTGACCCACCCGATCAACGGCACGGCGGTGAGCGGCAACGCATAGGCCCAGAGGCGCCCAGACAGGTCCGCAGCGAGGATGGTCGCTCCGGCAAGTTGAACCGCGGCCGGCCTTCGCGCTCGCCCGAGCAGCCAAAAGCCCACCAGTGCCAACGAGCAGCCGGCTAGATAGCCGCCGATGACCGCGCCTCCGCCGGCGCCAAACACCCACACGAGCCCCACCGCGGCCAACGGGCGCGCCCAGGCATCAGCGAGCGTCAGGAGCGCCATCTCGCGCTGTCGGCGTGCGGCGTTGACAAAAGTGATTTCCACCGGCCGGGCGACTTCGGCCACGAACAGCAGCGGTGTCAAGACCACGATCCAAACATCGCCGGGCCGCCGCAGCACCCAGACCGCACCCGCCAGGGTAAGCACTGCGAGCGCAAGCAGTGCTGGCTTGCGCATCGCAAGCAGCGCGGCTCTTCGCAATTCCCGCTCGCCCCCGTCACCCGCGACGTCTGGGAACAGCCGCAGCACAGCCTGCATCAACGGTCCGGCTATCAATCCATGCGCCAGTGTGATCGTCCCCAGGGCCAGGGCCACGGTCCCATAAACTTCAGGGGACACAAGCTCCGTGATCAGCCGCAGGCCTACCAGCGTAGCGACCGCGGAAAGGCCCTGCCCGAAGAAGACCCATGCGGTCTCCGACATTAGGCGACGATGGCGCATCTGCAGGACCTTCACGGGAGCCCGCCGTGGCCTAGAGAATCCAAGGTGCCGGCGCTGCAAACGTTGCATTCACGGCTTGTCCCTTTTTCAACAAACACCCGCATCCGCACCGGTAGCCGTACTCCGGTTTCATCCTTCCCGCGCGAAAAGTCCGAGCTCGAGATTTACGCTCTGGGTCGCGCCGGCACGCCGAAGGACCGCATCCAAAGGCAAACAGACGCGCACGACGGCGGCTCCCCAGACGTCGCGAAAAGCATCGGGCACCGTGCGGATCGATTTCTGAAGCACTCGCCATATCGTGTAGAGACCCCAGCCCCGCCGCCACGCACTCATCGGTACGGGGTCTCCGAGGATCGCGAAAACCGGCTCCCGGTCCGCGACGCGGAGCCCAAAGGGGCCGAGAATTTCTTCGTAGGCAGGCAACGGGCGACGTTTGACGTGAGGGAAGCGGCGCCCCCACGGCGAATCGGTGAAGACATCCGAGACGATCAGGAAACCTCCGCTTCGTGTTCGACTTGCTAGCCACTCCAAGGCGCGCTCGAAGCCGCGGTCCTCGACGATGTGGTAAAGCACGTCGATCGCTGCGACCAGGTCGAATACCTTATCTTCCAGGATGGGACCCGGATTCGTGATGTCGGCGACGTGGAACTCAGCCTGGGGAAAACGCGTCTGCAAGTCGGCAACGGCCACGCTCGAGACGTCGACGCCCACCCACTCGACAACGCCAAGTTCTCGCCAGAGACCAGCGTACGCCCCGACACCGACGCCCGCTTCCAGCAGGGACCGCGGCTTGACATGGTGTCGCCCGAGCAGCCGCCGCACCGCCGGAACCCTGAGCCTCCTGTAAGTCTCCCGGTTAAAGCCCTCGCCAAGCCCAGCATAGCCCACGGCGGAGAGCCGCCCCTGGTGCTTCCCGTGCAGGGTCT
>CAZTUO010000341.1:0-3640 GCA_964616355.1 uncultured Nitrospira sp. | reverse complement strand
GCATGCCGCACCGCCGCATGCCAGCTTGTCGCAGCGGCGTATCGGCAGTTGCAGTGGAAGCGGTCATGAATAATGTGGGCTAGCCCGACGAGGAGGCCGAGTCGCCCTGTGAGACCGCCCGCCCATCACCATGACGGACGAGGAGCAGGTGCCCATGGATCTGACGAAGCCGCCGCAAGCTCACGACGGGACTGGCCCGCTCAGCTCGAGCGAGCCGCAGGCCCCCCTGCACCGGGCGAACGCGCTCCGGGAGCTGGTCGCCAAGATCGAGCAGGCGGAGCACGCGCTGCGCGACAGCGAAGAGCAGTTCCGCTCCGTGGTCGAGGCCGCGCCGGACGCGATCGTGGTGGCCGACCAGCACGGACGCATCGTGTCGTGGAACGGCGCGGCGCAGCGCCTGTTTGGCTTCACGCCGGACGAGATCCGGAATCAACCCCTGTGGTGGATCATCCCGCCGCGATTTCGGGAAGCCCATCGGCAGGGCCTGGAGCGCTACCGGACTTCGGGCGTCGCGCGCCTGCTCGGCCAGACGGTTGAGCTGGCCGGGCTCCGCAAGGACGGGAGCGAGTTCCCCCTCGAGCTCTCGCTCACCTCGTGGACCACCGGGCGGGGAACCTTCTTCAGCGGCATCATCCGGGATATCACGGAGCGCAAGCGCTCGGAGGCGACGCTCAGGGAGCATGAAGAGCGGTTCAGGCAACTGGCCGAGAACATCCGGGAGGTCTTCTGGATGACCACGCCAGACAAGAATCAGATGCTCTACGTGAGCCCGGCTTACGAGGAGATCTGGGGCCGGTCCTGCGAGAGCCTCTACGCGGACCCGCGGGGCTGGCTGGCCGCCATCCATCCCGAGGATCGGCCCCGCGTCGAGCGGGCGGCCCTGACCCAGCAGGTGAGCGGGGCGTACCACGAGGAGTACCGCATCCTGCAGCCGGACGGGTCGCTCCGCTGGATCCGGGATCGGGCCTTTCCGATCCGGGACGATGCCGGGACCGTGTACCGCCTGGCGGGCATCGCCGAGGATATCAGCGAGGAGAAGCAGCTCCAGGACCAGCTCATCCAGGCCGAGAAGCTGGCCAGCCTGGGCACCCTCGTGTCCGGCATGGCTCACGAAATCAACAATCCCATCCAGGGGATCCTGGGCATGGCCGAGATCATCCTGCAGGAGGAAGACCGGGCGAAGATCAAGGACTACACCCGCGACATCATCGAGTATTCGCAGCACGTGGCGACGGTGGTCCGCAACTTCGCCGCCTACGCCCGCCCCGCCGCCCAGGAGCCCGAAGTCGAGCTGATCCTGCCCGACCGGCTGACCGAAGCGGTCAAGATGGTCCAGCGGAGCCTGCAATCCGACCAGGTCGAGGTCGTGCTGCAGATCGAGCCCATCCCCCCGATCCGGGCCCGCCGCACGGAGATTGACCAGATCTTCGTGAACCTCATCTCCAACGCGGTGCAGGCGATGGAAGGGCGCGGCGTGCTGACCCTCGCCGCGCAGCACCAGGGCGAGACGATCAGCATCCGGGTCTCGGATACGGGTTGTGGCATCCCGCGGTCCTTGCTAAGCAAGATCTTCGATCCCTTCTTCACGACCAAGGAACCGGGGAAGGGCACGGGCCTGGGGCTGAGCGTCGCGTTCAAGCTGGTCACGAAGTACGGCGGCATCATTCGCGTCGAGAGCGAGGAGGGCCGCGGGGCGACCTTCATCGTCCAACTTCCCGTCGCGCGGTGCGACTCACCCAAGGAGGCATGCCATGAACCTACATCGAGTCACGAACGCCCCAGGAACCCCGGCCCGGCAGGGCCGTGTGCTGATTGTGGATGACGACGTCAAGGTCAGGAAGCCGATCGTCCTCGCTCTTACGAAGGCCGGCTATGAAGTCGTCGAGGCCGACAGCGGGGACGAGGGCATCCGCCTGATGACCATGGGCGACAACCCGCTGATGGTGGACGCCATCCTGTGCGACATCCGCATGCCGAAGGTCGGCGGGCCCGAAGCCATCGGTTACTTCCGAACCCACTATCCTGGCGTACCGGTCGTGGTGATCACGGGGTATCCGGACGTCGAGCTCGCAGTGTCCCTTATGCGCCAGGGCGTGCTCGATTATCTCGTTAAGCCGATCGCCCAAGAGGACCTGCTCGCGGTCGTCCGAAAGGCCGTGGACCAGCACGTGATCCTGAAGGATCAGTTCACGACCTAGTCCGCAGATCGAGTCCGCTACCTTGCTCTCTTCCTCGGTGAAGAGTAGACTCGGGGCGGCTGGGGCCTCGGGCGGCGACCAGCGGCGGGCCAGCTCGGCCGCGCGAGCAGGGCGAGGGGAAGCGATGCGGCCACGCATCCTCGTCGTGGACGACGACCCCGATATCGTCGCGCTGCTGCAGGATCGCCTGCACGCGCTGGGCTACGACACCCTCGAGGCCGGCGACGGCAAGGCGGCGCTCGAGTCGGTCGAGCAGCAGGCGCCGAGCCTCATGCTGTTGGACCTCGAGATGCCCAAGATGCCCGGCCTCGAGGTGCTTCGCCGCCTCGCCGAGGGCCGGCAGGTCGGGGTGAACGGGTACGCCCTGCCCGTCATCGTCATGACCGCCTTCGGGACGATCGCCCGGGCGGTCGAGGCCATGAAGCTGGGCGCCTGGGATTTCCTCACCAAGCCGTTCGACCAGGACCACCTCGCCCTCGTCGTCCGCAAAGCCCTCGAACGCGAGGTCCTCCAGCGACAGATGGAGTGCCTCCGCGCCGAGGTGGATGCCCGCTACGCCGCCATTATCGGGAGCAGCACCGCCCTCCGCGCGGTCGTGGACCTCGCCCGCCGGGTCGCCGCGTCCGACGCCAACGTCCTGCTGCTGGGCGAGAGCGGCACGGGCAAGGAGCTCTTCGCCCGCTCCATCCACCAGTGGAGCCCCCGCCGCGCCTTCCCCTTCGTCGTCATCAATTGCGTCGCCCTCACCGAGACCCTGCTCGAAAACGAGCTCTTCGGTCACGAAAAGGGCGCCTTCACCGGCGCCGACCGGCAGCAGAAGGGGAAGATCGAGCTGGCCGACGGCGGCACGGTCTTCCTCGACGAGATCGGCGACATGCCGCTGGCCCTGCAGGCCAAGCTCCTGCGCGTGGTGCAGGATCACGAGTTCCACCGGGTGGGCGGCACTCGGGTGGTGCGCGTCAATATCCGGGTGCTCGCGGCCACGAACCGGAACATCGAGCAGGCGGTCCGGGCGGGCACGTTCCGGGAGGACCTGTATTTCCGGCTGAACGTGGTCAGCCTGACGCTCCCGCCGCTCCGGGAGCGGCCGGAGGATATCCCGGCGCTGGCAGACCATTTCCTGAACCGGCACGCGCGGGAGGCGAGCCGGCCGCACCTTAGGCTCACGCCGGAGGCGCTGGAGGCCCTCCGCGCCCATTCCTGGCCGGGGAACATCCGGGAGCTCGACAATGCCCTCGCGCGGGCCGCCGCCCTCAGCCCGACCGACGAGATCGGACCTGCCGCGCTTGGCCTCGCCGGGCTTGGGTTGGGTGCGGGCGACGAGCCCGCCTCGTACCTGGACCTGCCGTACCACGAGTCCATGGAGGCGCACAGCCGGGCCATCCTCCGGCGCGCGCTCCACAAGGCCCGCGGCAATCAGACCAGGGCCGCCGAGCTCCTCA
>CAZTUO010000340.1:974-3646 GCA_964616355.1 uncultured Nitrospira sp. | reverse complement strand
ACTGAGAGAGGTCGTACTTCGGGAAGGGAATACCAAGCCATACGCCGGGTACATGTTTCCCAAAAGAATAAAAACCATAATCCCCGGATTTCGCTAACTGAACCGGTCTCAAGATATAGACGCTGCCCTCGGGGCTCGACTGGTTCTCTGTTTTGTTTGTTTCCTTTATTTCATTTTTGTTTGTTTTCTTTATTTTATTTATGCGTTGGCTTATTTGCTGTCCCAGGTACGAAAACGGACCCCCGAGGTCCTCTTGTTCATCCCACGCTCGGTGCGCAGGAGCAAGTCCTCGTGCGATACTTACGATGCGCTTGATTACCTCCGCGTACTTCAGCCAGTTGAACTCCGTTTCGTAGGATCCGGCAGGGAGCTCCTGGAACAGACCTGGGAGATCGCTCGCGAACGCAAACTCGAGGCGATGTGCCCGAGATTGCTCCCATGCAATCCTCGTGACGTACTCACCAAGCGGCGACAGCCTCTGATCATTTTTCAAGAGATCACGAGGGAAACACACAATGACGGCTTCCCACTTGGTGGGGGCCAGGGTCGCGATCTTGGAAACTACGTCAAAGTGGGGGCCTCGGGTGCGCAGATCGCCGAGCCGCTTGTCGCCAAGGGGCGCCGTGATGTAGACCGACCGCAGCCCCGCAGAAATCGAGTACTTGCTTACGGCGAGCCCCGGAAGCCCAGTGAGCCAGTTCATGGCCTCAAAGGTGCCGAAAAGCTCGCCCGGGTAGAGGACACGAAGCGGCGAGGTCCACTCATAGGGGCCCGTCGTATAGATCTCGAGTGCACCCTGCAGGATCAAGGCGAGCGGCACATCATCTTTGAATCCGAATCCGTCTGGGAGTTCTGCGACGCTGGGTGGGGCCTTAAAACAGTTGTTGGACACGATGTCCTCCCCATAACAATAGGTAAGCTGAGCGAAACTAGGTTGCCGATTGCGGGGTAGGGACAAAGTTGATTTCAGCGCTTTGTGCAGGCCAGGACTTAGGCGTTTGACCGTATTTTTCAGAGTATCCCAATTGACTCTTTCCAGCATGGCAAGCTCCGCTACGGGAGAATTATACGGCAGCAGACAGGACGATGGAGCCTCCCTGAATGCGCAGACGACGCTGAAGGGCGGAGCGAAGAGCGACGCAGTGGCTGATGACGATCACTCCGTATCCACGCGAACACAAGGCGGCAACAAGCCTTATGATGCCGTCGGCGGATGCCTCATCCTGACCGAGCGTGGGTTCATCGAGAATGATCCACGGGCGCCCCATGGCCAGTGTTGCAGCCAGCGCAACGCGCTTCCGGAGCACAAAGGGGAGGTCGAGAGGGTGGGCCCCCGCCAGCCCGTTCAGGCCGAAGATATTCAGGAGCGCATCTAGAAACGCTCCTCGGCCGCCGCGACTCAGGCGCTCGTCAGGCATTCCTATCATGATCTCCTGCTCGACGGTGGTACAGAAAAGCTGGACGTCCGGGTTCTGAAAATGGTAGGCGACCGTTTGCGCGGGATTCAACCAGGGACGGATCGGACGTCCGTCGATGATGATTCGTCCTTCGTCAGGCTTCAACGCGCCGCAAAGGATCTTGGCCAGGGTACTCTTGCCCGAGCCATTCGGTCCGTCCAGCAGGTAGGCAAAGCCAGGCTCCAAGCTCAGAGAGCATTTCCGCAGGATCGGTCCGCTGCCGCGGTACGCAAAGGAGACTCCATCGAGTTCCAACGCGCACGGCCGAGCTGGCGGAACAGCCTGGAACCCCTGCAGTCGGATTGCGGGCGCCCTCCTGCGCGTTGCCACTAGTTCGGAGGCTGACGCCGCTACCGCACCGTCCAGGGGCCCGTATTCAACTCGGCGATTGTCGGCCATCAGGACCGTTGCCCTCTCGGGCAGGAGACCCGGGAGGCATTCCAGCAGTCGCCGCCTTGACTGCACATCCACTTGCTCCAGGCAGCAGTCCAGCGAGAGCACTCTAGGGCGCCGCAGCGCAGCACTGAGTACCGCCAAGACCGCCTGCTCTCCTCCCGAGAGACGGAATGGATTGCTGTCCATGATTCTACCAAAGCCGAGCTCGGTTAAGATTCCCGCGGCTGCGAGCTCTCCTTGCGAGCTTGTGGCCTGCAGACGGAGCTCCTGGCTGACCGTGACCGCTAAGCCGGACAGGCTGTTATACACCTCCGCGCCGACAAAGGCGCCTGGGCCCGGAAGCTGTTGATGATCCAGGCCCGACACCTCGTCAGCGGGCTCGAGTCCGCTTGCCGCCCGCAAAAGGCTGGTTCGCCCGCTAAAATTCGAACCGACGACAAACACCAGGCCCCCGCGGCTGAGGGTCTCCAGAAAATCGCCCAAGGTGGTCACTACCGATGGCTGCATACCCAACGCACCCTATGGGAAGCGGGAACGTAACGCCAGCACGGCAAAAATCAGTGCACCTCCTGCGAACAGGACGCTGCTGAAGACCGAGTAGGAGATCCGGGGACGTGCGGCGGAGAGCCGCTCTATCAAGCCGCGATGTTCCCAAAGCTCGGCCCGAAGCAGCGCTGAACGCAGCGCCCAAGACACCAGCGGCATAAGTATGCGCGGAATTTGCGCCATCTTAGCCGCGATAGTTCGCCGTCCGACAAGGCCTCTAGCCGCCCTTGCCGTAAGCACTTGCTCGGTTCGCAGCTTCAGATCGGGAATCAC
>CAZTUO010000340.1:0-964 GCA_964616355.1 uncultured Nitrospira sp. | reverse complement strand
TGATCCTGCTGGGGCTACTCGTGGGCGTCGTGGCGGGAATCACGGCCAATGTCGAGAGTAGGACCACGCCCAGACTGTCAGCCAACCCCGTGCCCCGGAGTGTAGCAACCAACTCTTCGGGCGCCACCGTCAACAGCGCGAGCTGCAAGATACCGGAAAAGACTGCAAGGCGCAGGACGATCAACACACTGTACTCCAGCGCAGCAATCCGGTTGCCTCCCAGCGGAGCGCCGGGCGGTGCGCCCATGATCCCGATCCAAACCACGCTCAGGGCTATCGCGAACGGCAGCAAGAAAGCCGCCAAGAACCTTCCGTATTGACGAGCGAGACGGTTCGCAACGGCGAGCAGCAGCGTGACCAGGAAAGCTCCAGACAACAGGCGCACGTCGCGGCATAAAAAAGTGGAAACCGCTGTCAGGAAAGCGGCGCCGAACCGCACTCCGGGATGGGGAGCCCCCGCCGGAGTAATGCGTCTCATCCGACTCGACCTCCGACCTTCGCGAGGGGTGTGCCGACACGGAGCGCGAACCGTCTCAAGCCCGGGGGCTTAGGTGGAAGCACCCCGCCGGAAACAAGCAGCGGACTGACGAAAAATGCGCAGCGATCGGCGCGACCTAGCCGGCCCCATCGCGCCCTTCGGGCGGCCGCCGGGTTCGGCACCGAACCGGGCCTCCAGCGGACCAAGATGGCAGAAGTAGCCGTCAATCTCCGGGCCTCCGTATCGCACCGGTGGCGGCTGCGGTGTTTTCGCAAACCCGGGTTGCTATCGCTTCCGCAACGGGCCCTGAAGTTCCGAAGGCCGGCGAGAAAAAGGCTCACGTGGTTTCGCCAAGTGGAAGCCTTATGAGGAGCAGTCACTATGCCATATCTGGTCGCCATCATCAGCATCACCGGAGCAAGCCGTTTGCTTCAAGGGCGGGATTCCGGAACTGGCCCAACACCGAGCCGGGGAGCGCTCGGAGTA
>CAZTUO010000339.1:0-3649 GCA_964616355.1 uncultured Nitrospira sp. | reverse complement strand
TCGGGCGCAGCGGTGGAGACGGAGGCGGGGCGCCTCGGGCACGAAGAGAAAGAGAAGCGGAAGACGCTCTCGCCGGTCGCGCCCGTGGAAGAGCCCGCGGCCCTGAAGGACAAGCTGAAGAAGGTCCGGAAGCCCGGCCGCACGCGCGATGAGGAAGAAGTCAAGTTCAGAGAGGATGCTGCCCGCTGGCAGGATCTCCGCGCGATCCCGGTGCATCGGCGGGACGACCGCGCCCGCCACGCCCCGCCGGCCTCTCCCGCCGAGATCACGAAGCCGCGCAAGAAAGTGATCAAGCTCACGCCCGGCATCACGGTCAAGGAGTTCGCCGAGCTGGTCGGCCAGCGGCCGGCCGAGATCATCCGCAAGCTGATGGAGATGGGCCAACTCCTCACCCTGAACCAGCCCATGAACATGGAGGCGGGCCAGCTCATCGCCGAGGGGTTGGGGCTCAAGGCCGAGGTCGCCGTCGAGAAAGAAGGCGAGGATCTCCTGGAGGAGGCGGTCGAGTGGGCGGGGGAGGAGCGGTTGGAACCACGGCCCCCGGTGGTCACCATCATGGGCCACGTGGATCACGGCAAGACCTCCCTGCTCGACGCGATCCGGCAGACGAAGGTGACCGAGCAGGAGGCGGGCGGGATCACCCAGCACATCGGCGCGTACACGATCCAGGTGCACGGGAAGCACATCACGTTCCTGGATACGCCGGGCCACGAGGCGTTCACGGCCATGCGAGCGCGTGGCGCGAAGATCACCGACATCGTCGTGCTGGTGGTCGCGGCCGACGACGGCGTGATGCCGCAGACCGTGGAAGCGATCAATCACGCGATGGCGGCGAACGTGCCGATCATCGTCGCGATCAACAAGATCGACAAGCCCGGGGCGAACCCCGAGCGGGTGAAGCACGCGCTGGCCGAGCACAACCTGATCCCGGAATCCTGGGGCGGGCAGACCATCTTCGTCGAGGTCTCGGCCAAGCAGAAGCTGGGGCTGGACGCGCTGCTGGAGATGATCCTGCTCCAGGCCGAGGTCTTGGAGCTGAAGGCCGATCCGCACCGGCCAGCCAAGGGCGTGGTGGTCGAGGCGAAGCTCGATCGCGGGCGCGGCCCGGTCGCGACCGTGTTGGTCCAGTCGGGCACCCTCCGGATCGGCGACGTGTTCGTCGTCGGGACACACAGCGGGCGCGTGCGCGCGCTGATCACGGACACCGGGCAGAAGGTCGCGGAGGCGGGCCCCTCGATGCCGGTCGAGGTCATCGGGCTGCCGGGCGTGCCGGCCGCGGGAGACCAGTTCGTCGTCGTACAGGACGAGCGCGTCGCGCGCGAGATCGCCGAGGCGCGGGCCCGGAAGCAGCGGCTGGCGGAGCTCGCCGCCGGCAAGGCGCGCGTGACGCTGGACGACCTCTATTCGCGGATCAAGGAAGGCGAGGTCAAGGAGCTGCCGCTGGTGATCAAGGCGGATGTCCAGGGCTCGGCGGAAGCGCTCTCCGAGGCGGTCGAGAAACTCTCCGCGACGGCCGTGAAGCTCCGCGTGATCCACAGCGGGGTCGGCAACGTGACCGAGACCGACGTGCTCCTGGCCTCCGCCTCGCGCGCCATCATCATCGGGTTCAACATCCGGCCCGAGCCGAAGACCATGGCGCTGGCCGAGCGCGAGGGCGTGGACATCCGTCTGTACACGGTCATCTACGATGCGATCGCCGACATCAAGGCCGCCATGGAAGGGCTCCTCGAGCCCACGTTCAAGGAGCGGGTGCTGGGTCGCGCCGAGGTGCGCCAGGTCTTCAACATCCCCAAGGTCGGCGTGGTCGGGGGCTGCTACGTCACCGACGGCACCATCTCGCGCGCCAGCTCGGGAGTGCGGGTCATCCGGGACCATGCGGTCATCTACGAAGGCAGGCTGGGCTCGCTGCGTCGCTTTAAGGACGACGTCCGGGAAGTCCAGCAGGGCTACGAATGCGGAATCGGCGTCGAGAACTTCGGCGATCTCAAGCCGGGGGACATCCTCGAGGTGTTCGTCCTCGACAAGGTGGCGGCCAAGCTCTGAACCGGCTTCCCAGGCCTTCCCACCCACGCGGCCGCGGTCATGATCGTCGGACTCTGTACGGTGGAGCTGTTCATCCCGGGCAGCGGCTCCCTGAAGGCGAAGCGCCAGGTCTTGGTGAGCCTGAAGGATCGGCTGCGGGGCAAGTTCAACGTGTCGGTGGCGGAAGTGGGCGAGCAGGACCTGTGGCAGAAAGCCGTGCTCGGTATCGCCTGCGTCGCGAACGAGCGCGCGCACGTGAATCAGGTGCTGGACCAGGCGGTCAACGTCATCCGAGCCCTGCCCGCGGTCGAGCTCGTGCAGGTCCAGATCGAGCTGCTCTAGCCCAGCCAAGAGCGAATAGCTGAGAGCCGCAGGCTCCAAGCTGTTCGCGATTCGCTGCTGGCGGTGAGCCGTTGCCATGGCACAGACGGGCTATAAGCGGGCGACGCGCGTCGCCGATCAAGTCCGGATCGAAATCGCGGACATCCTCATGCGGAAGTCCAAGGATCCGCGGCTGGGATTCGTCACCGTCACCGACGTCGTGCTGACCGACGATCTGAGGATCGCCCGGGTCTACATCACGACCCTCCGGGAGGGGCTGGAGGCCGCGCAGACCTTCGCCCGGCTGGAGCGGGCGAAAGGGTTCATCCGGAGCGAGCTGGGCCGCCGGCTCAAGCTGCGGTATACGCCGGAGCTGACCTTCTACCAGGACACGAGCGGGGCCCGCGCCGACCGCGTGCTCGCGCTGATCGAGAGCGTGCGCCCCGCGGACGAGTCGGAAGGGCCGGCACCACCCACGGACGCGGCGGAGGCGGCCGGGTGAGCAGGGGCACGGAGCTCGCCACGGGCGAGGGCGACACGGTGGACACTGGCCTCGGCGACGGCGTGCTCAACGTCAACAAGGCGGCGGGCTGGACCTCCCACGACGTCGTCGCCAAGCTGCGGCGCCTGCTCGGCTGCTCCCGGATCGGCCACGCGGGCACCCTGGATCCCGCGGCCACCGGGGTGCTGCCGATCCTGACGGGGCGGGCGACCCGGATCGCGGAATTTCTCCTCGACTGGGACAAGGAGTACTGGGCCGTCCTGCGTCTCGGTGAGACCACGGACACGCAGGACGCCACAGGCACGGTCCTGGACCAGCGTCCCACCGACGGCCTCGACGAAGCGGCGATCCGGGCGGCCGTCGCCCGGTTCCAGGGGCGGATCTTGCAGGTGCCGCCGATGTATTCGGCGGTCAAGGTCGGCGGAGTGCCCCTCTACAAGGCCGCCCGGGCCGGGCGTACCGTGGCGCGCGGCGCCCGCGAGGTGACCGTGCACGAGATCGCGGTGCAGGCCGTGCATGGCCGCGACGTCTCGCTCCGGGTCGTCTGCTCGAAGGGGACCTATGTACGAACCCTGTGCGCTGACATCGGCGAGGCGCTGGGGGTCGGCGGGCATCTGCTGGCGTTGCAGCGGAGCCGGGTGGGGCCGCTGACGATCGAGCGCGCGTTGAGCCTGGAGGAGGTGCGGGCGCGGGCGTCGGCCGGCCGGTTGGCGGAGGACTTGCTGTCGCTCGACGCCGCGCTGGGGGCGCTCCCGGCCCTGGAGATCGAGGCGAATCAGGTCCGGTGCGGCCACAGCGCCTCGG
>CAZTUO010000338.1:0-3665 GCA_964616355.1 uncultured Nitrospira sp. | reverse complement strand
AGAAGAGCTGCTCGCGGCGCGCGACGAGCGGCTCGCTCATAACGATGTGGCACCTGCTGTACAACCTTGGGCTCATCCTGGCCTCGCCGCTGATTCTGCTGATCCTGCAGGCGAAGACGCGCTGCCGGCGCGGCCTCACGCAGCGGCTGGGCTGGCTGCCGGACGACCTGGTCGGGGGGAGCAGGCCGACGATCTGGCTCCATGCGGTCTCCCTCGGCGAGGTCGTGGCGTCCGCGCCGCTCGTGCAGGCGCTCCACCGGCGCTACCCCAGGTGCCGGTTCCTGGTCTCCACGGTGACCGAGACCGGGCGGGAGGCGGTGGAGCACCGGCTCGCCGGCGTCGCGCGCCACTTCTACGCCCCGCTGGATTTTCCCTGGGTCGTGCCCCGGGTCGTGGCCCTCGTCCGGCCCGCCGCCTTCCTCGTGGTCGAGACCGAGCTCTGGCCAAACCTGCTGCGGAATCTGGCGCGTCGCGGGGTCCCGACTGTCCTCGTCAACGGCCGGCTGTCGTCGCGGTCGTTCGGGCGATACCGGCTGATCCGGCCGTTGATGCGCCGCGTCTTGGAGGGGGTGACCGGCTGCCTCATGCAGTCCCGTCGGGACGCCGAGCGCATCGTGGCGCTCGGAGCGGACCGCGGCCGCGTGTACGTCACCGGCAACCTTAAATTCGACCAGCCGCTGCCGAGGGAAGAGGGGGTGTCTCGCGCAGCCTTGGGGTTAGCCGAGCATGAGGAGCTGTTCGTGGCGGGGAGCACGCATCCGGGCGAAGAGGACGAGATCCTGGCTTGCTACGCGCGGCTCTCCGCCGTCCTCCCGTCGCTGGTGCTCCTGCTGGCCCCGCGGCACATCGAGCGGGTGGCGCAGGTCGAGGCTGCGGTGCGGGCGAGGGGCTTGGTCGGGCACCGGCGCACCGCGTTGCGCGGGGCCGGCGATCAGGGACCGGCTGGCCCCCGCGTCGTGATCCTGGACACGCGGGGCGAGCTGGCCGGCGCCTATCGCCACGCGCTCCTCGCGTTCGTCGGGGGCACCCTCGTGCCGGTCGGCGGGCACAACCTGCTGGAGCCGGCCCAGTGGGGCAAGCCGGTCTTCTTCGGACCCCATACCGATCACTGTGCCGAGGTCGCCCGTCTGCTCCTCGACGCGGGCGGGGGGCTGTGCGTGCGGGATGGCGCGGACCTGGCGGCCCGGGTCACGGGCTTGCTGCACGACCGGGGGACGCTGCAGCAGATGGGGCTTGCGGCGCAGCGGGTGGTGACCGAGAACCGCGGCGCGCTGGACCGGAGTCTGGATCTGATCGCCAAGGTCCTGGACAGCGCTAGCGGTCTGGACGGGGCTGGCGAGCGGGCGGCCGCACCGTCCGGGTCTCCGGGCGACGGTCGTGCCAGCGGCGCCGCGGGCTAAGGTTGCGGGATACGCGGGCGGAGACGAGGGATCGGCCTGGCATGGGCGGATTGGCTCTCAGGCAGACACTGGGCCCTCGTGATCGCTCCGGCTTGGTGCGGGGCCTCCTGTCGGCGTTGGCGATCCCCTACGGGCTGGCGGTCCGTACCCGTGTCGCCCTCTACGAGAGAGGATGGCTGGCGCAGCGGCGCCTTCCCGGCCGGGTCGTTAGCGTCGGGAACCTGACGCTGGGCGGAACTGGGAAGACCCCAGTCGTTATCTGGCTGGTCGGCCGGTTGCTGGCGCGCGGCTTCCGGGTCGCAGTCTTGAGTCGCGGCTACCGGCGGACGACGGGGGCGGCCCGGCTCCTCGTCTCCGACGGGCGGACGATCCTGGCCGGCCCGGCCGAGGCGGGGGACGAGCCCTCCGTGATCGCCCGGCGCTGCCCCGGCGCGGTCGTGGCGGTCGGGGCCGACCGGTACGGGCTCGGACGATGGGTCCTCGAGCGCGTGCCGGTAGACTGTTTCGTGCTGGACGACGGGTTCCAGCACCTCGCGCTCTACCGGGACGCCGATCTCCTGCTGGTGGACGCCTCGGCGCCGGGCGATCTGGCGGCGTTGTTCCCGGCAGGCCGGCTGCGGGAGCCCCTGTCCGCAGCCGCCCGCGCGACCGCGCTGCTGCTGACGCGGGTCGGGCCCGGTGTGGATCCGGAGCAGGTGCTGGGCCCGCTTCGGGCTGCCGGGCCGCTCGCGAGGCCGCCGATCCTGGTTCGGTTCGGCAGCGAAGGCTGCGTCACCGTGGCGACTGGCCGAGAGGAGCCGGCCGGCATCCTGGCCGGGCGCAAGGTCCTCGCCTGCTGCGGCATCGGAAACCCAGCCTCGTTCCGGGCGACGCTGGCCGAGCTGAACGTGACCGTCGTTGACGAGGCGGTGTTCCCCGATCATCATGCGTACACCGCCCGGGAGCTCTCGGCCCTGCTGGAGCGCGCTGGCCGTCTCGGCGCGGAGCTGGTGGTGACGACGGAAAAGGACGCGGTCAAGCTCGCGCCGCTGATCGGAGCCGAGGAGCGGGTCCGGGCGGTCCGGATCGGGCTGGAGATCCTGGAGGGGCGAGAACTCCTTGAACGAGTGTTGAGTTCATGAAAAACGCTGCAACGAACCACTCACCACTTGCAACGCAGACCTGTGCGCCGCGTCCCGCATCCCGCGTCCCGCATCCCGCCGCCGTCCGGCGGCTGCTGGTGCGCGGACCCAACTGGATTGGCGACGCGGTGATGAGCGAGCCGGCGCTAGCGGGGCTGCGGGAGCTGTTTCCGGCGGCCGAGATCGCGCTCCTCGTCAAGCCAGCCGTCGCCGGGCTCTTCGAGGGGCACCCGGCGGTGGACCGGATTCTGCTGTACGACGGCAAGGGCCGGCACGCCGGACTGTCCGGCAAATGGGCTCTGGCTTCGTCGTTGCGGCGGATGGGGTTCGACCTCGCGGTCCTGTTCCAGAACGCGTTCGAGGCGGCCTTGATCGCGTTCCTGGCCGGGATTCCGCGGCGGTACGGGTACGCGACGGACGGCCGCGGCTGGCTGCTCTCGGAGCCGGTGGCCAGGCCGGACCGGGGCCGGGCGATCCATCAGGTGCACTACTACCTGGATCTCCTGCGCCCGCTGGGCGGATCTCTGCCGGCCCGGCCGCCCAGGCTCTTTGTGAGCGAGCGGGATGAGCGAGAGGCAGGGGCGTTGCTGGCGGCGGCAGGGGTGGCGCCGGAGGACTTTCTGGTCGGGCTGAATCCCGGCTCGACCTACGGGGGCGCGAAACGCTGGCTTCCGGAGCGTTTTGCGCAGGCCGCGGACCGGCTGCTCGAGCGGCTCTCCGCTGAAGGGGGTCAGCCTGCGCGCCTCGTCATCGTGGGCGCGCCCGGCGAAGAACCCTTGGCGCAGGCGATCGCCGACCGGATGGTCGCGCGCCCGGCGCTCCTGACCGGACGGACCACCGTCCGGCAGCTCATGGCCCTCGTCAAGCGGTGCGGCCTCTTCCTCAGTAACGACACAGGCCCCATGCACATCGCGGCCGCGTTCGGCGTGCCGCTGGTTGCCATCTTCGGGCCGACCGATCCCCGCACGACCGCGCCGTACGGCACCGGCCACACGATCGTCCGCCGGCCGGTCGACTGCGCGCCCTGCCTCTTGCGGGAATGTCCGATTGACCACCGGTGCATGACAGGGCTCACGGTCGACATGATCTATGAAGCCGCCGTCGAGCGCCTGACTCTTGCGCGAGAGGCGTGCGGCGAGAGGCG
>CAZTUO010000337.1:3434-3667 GCA_964616355.1 uncultured Nitrospira sp. | reverse complement strand
AAGATCTCACCCGCCTGATTCGCCCTTGGGCTCCATCCTCGCCGAGCCGTCCGAGGCTCGGGGAATCGTTGATCGAGAAATGAATCCGGTAGATACGATTCATAACCCTTCTCAACAGATGACCAATCAATCAACTCCACTGTTTCCTACAGTGAAACCGCACCGCCAGAGTATTGGTCCAGGCGCCTCCGCATCGTACGTTCCGCCCATCCACATGATCTGCCCGCTCACCC
>CAZTUO010000337.1:0-3328 GCA_964616355.1 uncultured Nitrospira sp. | reverse complement strand
ACCACCCTGACATCGTCTGTGGCCAGCGAGGGGTGCACGAGATGCGCGAACTCCAGCTGTGGGTTTAAGGAGTGCTGAGGCAGGAGGTGCGCGCGGTGAACCGATGCATGCAGTGGCGCGGCGCGCCCGTGGACTGCCCGCACCGCGTCTTTCGGTCTGCGGACGGTTCCACGCGGTGTGCTGGCTGCCACTTGCACCCGGACGCCTGCACCTGCGGGCCCAGCGTGCAGGCACGACTCATGTGGTTGCTGGGTCTCGCAGACTCAGCACCCGCTGCCCTGTGCCTGTCGGCGCGGCCTTCGTCGGCGCACTCCCGACTTTAGAGCCCAAACCCACCTCGTTACCGATGAACGAGCAACAGACCCGCCGTATTGGCGATGAGCTCGCGGCCCGAATCGAGGAACCGCTTCTTTGCTCTGTTGCCACCACACGCCGGCCCATAAGCGAAGGCGCGGAAAAGTGGCTGGGTGTCCCGATCAGGGTCCTCGATCATGGGTACATCTACCTGGTCGACTACATGGGCAACGACGAGGCCATCGTACAGGCCGCGCGCGTCTCGTACGGCCGTGGAACGAAGACGGTGAGCTCCGATCGCGGGCTGATCCGGACGCTGCGGCGGGAGATGCACACCAGCCCGTTTGAGATGGCGGAGCTGAAGTTCCACATGAAGCTCCCCATCTTTGTCGCCCGCCAGGTTGTTCGCCACCGGACGGCCAGCCTGAATGAGTACAGCGGGCGTTACTCGATCCTGGAGGACGAGTTCTTCGTCCCTGACGAGACGAAGATCTCGGGGCCGGACCCGCTCAACCGCCAGGGGCGCAATACCCCATTGCCGCCAGGGGCGCAGGTACGAGCAGCGGAGATCTTCGCCACCACGTCGCGTGGTTGCTACGCCGCCTACGAAGAGCTCCTGCAGCTGGGAGTTGCGCGGGAACTCGCCCGTATCATCCTGCCCCTGAATATCTACACCCAGTGGTACTGGAAGATCGACCTGCACAACCTCTTCCATTTCCTGCGCCTGAGGTTGGACCCAGCCGCCCAGCCTGAGGTCATCGCCTACGCACAGGCCATGACCCAGATCGTTGAGTCTGCGTTCCCGCTCGCCTGGGAAGCATTCGAGGACTACACGCTGCGCCAGGTCCCGCTCTCGCGCCTGGAGGTGGAGGTACTACAACGACTGGACCTACGCCTCAGGCCGGACCAGCTGTGGGCTTACTGCGACGAGGTTGGCCTGAAGAGTACGCGTGAGCGCGCGCAGTTCGCACGCAAGCTGGCGCAGATGGGTCTGCTCGAGGACCAAGCGTCTGTATTGCGGAGCTCGGCAGGAACATGAACGGACATGGATAGACGCTTCGCCTTCACCGCGATCGTGACGGGTGATGGCACGACCGACGCGTTCATCATCGGGCGCGCCGACGAGCACGTCCCTGGGTACACACCATGCCCGGAGTACGGCGAGTTCAAGTCCTACGATGCGGCCAAAGCCCAGGCGGACACGCTGAATCGGGCTGTGGGGCTTAGTCCGGTTGACGCGTGGACCATCGTGGCGAGCACGATGCGGCCGGCTCAGAAGCGATAGACGAGGCGACTGGAGACGGCGACGATGCGCGGGCGTATGAGTACAGCGAGGCATGCTACCATGGAACCTGCACTGGTCTATGTGAAGCTTGAACCCAGACGGCGGCGGATGCCGGGACTGAGGGTCGGCGCACCGCACGACGGGCAGGTCACCGTCTACGTCAGAGGTCGGCTGCGCACCCTTTCGGCGCACGCCGTCAGCCGCGCACGCCCGCGATCCGGTGCCTCGCGACTTACGGTCGATTGCTCGCCGAGTACCTCCGGCTAAGGATCCTGCTGGCGGATCTTGGGCCCAGGTTATCCCGGCGACGTCGGCTGTAAGCGCTATCTATGGCTAACGGATATGAGCGCATTCAAAACGGTGCTCGCATGACCGCTGGCTATCGCCGAGCAATGACGATCGGCCGGCCGCGACCGAGCCAGATTATCTGCATGCGGCCCTCGGCGTCGGAAAGGCTGAAACGATGGCGCCGATCGGCCCACGAGCGTATTCGCATCCTGAGCGATCCACGGTCCCCCAAGAGGTACTGGTGTCCCGCCTGGCGACTTCTCTAGCCACAACAGCCATGCTAACCACGCGATGGTGATCAGCACGGTCATCGCGACGAGCATCCATGTAGACCGCCGATTGAGCTCCGGCTGCCTCGGAGCCATCACAGCATCCGTGCCCAGTCCGTGCTCCCCATTACAGGAGGCTCCGCAAGCAGGATGGGGCCCCGGTCCTGCGACTTCATACGCACAAGCCGCCGCACGGCTGCACGGCCACTTGAACCCACGCACTTTTGAGGTAGCTCAACAGCAATCGTCTGCCCCAATATGCCGGGCATTGCACTCGATCTTGGTCCCGGCGTCGGAGGTTACCCAAACTCGACGACGATCTGATCACCGTTCTGCGGCACATATTGCTCGAAAGAATCCGACGGCTTCCCGTTGACGAGCAGGCGCACCCGGCCTGGCTGGCCATTAGGACATTGGTCGCCGTCGTGGAAGCGTCGTCCATCGGGCAACTCCAGCTTCCCGCGCGCAAACTCGACCCCGGCGCCCGCAAAGAACCATCCCAAGTTGGCATTCCTCCCGGACTCAAAGGGAGTCTGGGGGTGAATGTGGATCACGCCATCGCCGTGCGTATGCACATTGCCTGGAGTGTAGGGGAACTGGGTCAGGGTTTGCCCACAGATGGTCACCGAATAGCGAGCGTGCCAGTGATCACCGACGCGCGGCAGGCGTGGTCTGCTAGAAGCAGCGAACAAAAGTCCAATAAAACCCACAGCGGCAGCGACCACCAGGACTGGCCACACATAAGAGCGGCGGCTGGCTCGGGTGCGGCGCCTCATGGGTGGCGGCCTCTCGACCCTGGCCCTTTCTTAGCGTGGGGGCCGTATCCGCAGGTCGGCATTGAAGTCGGTGAGCCGTGACGTCATGAAGTGTGACGGAGCGCTCATCAGTAGTTTGTGCATCCGGTAGGTGCGCAGTCCCACCCAGCCCGCAAACGCCGCGCTGCCTCCCGGCGTCTCCCACAGGACGACGGCGCACGGTTCGTCGTCGCAGGGCATCTCGCGACCGCGGACGGCGGCCTGGGTGTCTGCGAGGTACGCGCGCAGGTAGTCATCGACCCAGAATGTGGTGGGCAGGGTGCGCGTCTCCCAGGGTCCTCCGGCGTCACGGATGTACTGGGTCTGGCCGATGATGATCGCTTCGGTGCCCCCGGATGTTCGGTAGCGAAGGCGGTTCGGATGCACCAGGTCAAACC
>CAZTUO010000336.1:0-3669 GCA_964616355.1 uncultured Nitrospira sp. | reverse complement strand
TGGTGAATCATCCGGAGACGGCGCAGCATATTGAGGCGACGAGTCCGAAGCGGATGCGGTATGAGCCGGTGTTGCCCTGGGGGAGCGAGCCGACGTGGCGGGTGACGGAGGGGCCGGCGATTGGAGCGGATCGGGTGTTGCAGTTGCCGAAGCGGTGGTTTTACGCGCGCAGTTATGGGCAGGTGTGGAAGGGGCGGACCGTGGACGTGGGAGAGACGTGGCTGACGGTGCGGTGGCCGGTGATTCGGCCGCAGGGCCTGGCGGCGACGGGGCCGGCGGCCGGTTGATCGCTCCGTGCCGGACAGACTATACTGCATGACAGGTCATGGGCCGTCCCGGGAGGGACGGGTAGGCGACGCGGTCAGGGTCGCCGAAGCAGAACAACCCGCGTGGCTGGTCTTGCTGCTCACGTCAACTCGGTTCGGCAGGAACCGGGGTGCAATCCGTGGCAAGCGGGATGCCTGCCTTTGAACAGGCGTGCTCAGGGATGAGTCAGCCGGAGCCGTGACCAACGGCGCGGCGCGGGCGAATCCCTCCTCATCATCCTCACCAGGCTCGTCAAGCTCAGGGACGCACTCAGGCACTCACTCAGGTCTGCTGGCGGGGTGTGCCCGCTGGAAAGGAGGGGTATGGCAGACATCAATCAACAGCTGCAGGCGGCTCGGCGGGTGTCGGTGCCGCTGGTGGCCATCACGACGGCCGATCAGCCGGCCTGTGTGCAGGCGCTGCGGCCGGTGCTGGCCAATGGTCGGAACGGGACGGCGCCGCATCCGGTGTACCTGTGGGACATGGTGGAAGGCCTCCGGCCGCTCACTCCCCCGGCGGCGGCGGCGTTGCCGGGGATCCTGGGCGAGCTGGATCTCCAGGCGACCCAGGATCCGGTCGTGGCCTTGAAGGTGGCGGGTCGGCTGCCGGCACGTGGGGCGATCGTGGCGTGCAACGCCCATCGCGTGCTGGAGCACGCGCCCGTGCTCCAGGCGGTCGCGAATCTCCGCGACCAGTTCAAGCAGGATGGGCGGATGCTGGTGTTGCTGGCGCCGGCGCTGAAGGTGCCGGTGGAGCTGCAGCATGATCTCGTGGTGTTGGACGAGGCGTTGCCGGATGCGGCGGCGCTGCAGGCGATCGTGCTGGCGCAGTATGACGCCGCCGGGCTGGCGCGGCCGGATGCCGAGCTGGCGGCGCGGGCGGCGGCGGCCTTGCGGGGGCTCTCGGCCTTTGCGGCCGAGCAAGCCGTCGCGCTGTCGTTGACCAAGGAAGGGGTCAAGCTGGAGGCCCTCTGGGCCCGCAAAGTCCACATGGTCAATGACACGGCCGGGCTGGCCGTCTGGTCCGGATCCGAGCGGTTTGACACGCTCGGGGGCCTGGAGCAGATCAAACACCTGCTCCGGCGCATTCTGGCCGGGCGTCAGGCGCCCCAAGCCATCGTGTTTCTTGACGAGATCGAGAAAGCGGTGGCGGGCGCGACCGGGCCGGTGGGGGATAGCTCGGGGGTCTCGCAAGATATCCTCGGGTGCTTATTGACCCACCTGCAGGACCGGGGGGCGGCCGGCTTGATCTTCGTCGGGCCGCCGGGCACCGCCAAGTCGGCGGTCGCGAAGGCGGCAGGGAACGAAGCGGGGATTCCGACGATTCGCCTGGATCTCGGGGCGACGAAGGGATCGCTGGTCGGCGAATCGGAGGCCCGGATTCGGCAGGCGTTGAAAATCATCGACGCGGTGTCGGACGGGCGAGCGCTCTGGATTGCGACGTGCAATAAGGTCGCGGTCTTGCCGCCGGAGCTGCGGCGGCGCTTCCGGTTTGGGACGATCTTTTTTGATCTCCCGGACGAAGCCGAGCGGGCGGCGATCTGGCGGATTTACCGCGAGAAGTGGGAGGTGCCCGCGGACGAGCCGCCACCGGCGGATGCCGGGTGGACTGGAGCGGAGATCGAAACCTGCTGCCAACTTGCGTGGCAGCTGATGATCCCGCTTCGGGACGCGGCCGAGTACGTCGTCCCGGTGTCGCAAGCGGCGCCGGAGGCGATCGAGGAGTTGCGCCGGCAGGCGGAGGGCCGGTATCTCTCGGCGAGCCGGCCGGGGGTGTATCGGCGGTGGACGCCGGTGGAGGTGGCCCCGGCCCAAGGGGGGCGGGCGTTGGCGCTCTGAGCGCGCGATCGGACGCTTTTCAGACGTCGCCACGGAGGCGATCATAGCGAGCAGGGATCCCTGGCAAGCCGACGAGGGACTCAAGCCCCAAGGCGGCGTGAGCGAGGCGGCCGCGAAGGCCGGGGGGGAAGCCGGCTCGAGTCTGATCACGCCGTCCGTCGCGGATGTGGCGACCAAAACGGACGTGGCGATGCTGAAGGCTGAACTGGCTGAGGTGAAAGCCGAGCTGGAGCATCGTCTGCTGATCGTTGCGCTGACGATCGTTGGCGCGAATATCACCGCGTTAGCGGTCGCGACCGGGATCGTGATCAGAGTCTTGGGCTAATTCAGCCGCACGCGCCCGACGCGCCGAGTTCCGGAACGCGTGGAGCGCGGATCCTTCCCTACTTCTCTCCTTTCGGTTCGTTCACATCGGTTCATTCACGAACCCATTCCCCTCCACAGGGAGTCCAGCTCGTTCTTGTCGCCGCCGGTATGGGCCTCGTGCTCATGCTGGCAGGCTGTCGTTCATGGCTTTTGCCAAAGGAACGGCCACTGAACGGCGGAGGGCGCCCTGTGGCAGGCCGGTGGCTCGTCGTTGGGGAACAGGTGCCGGGGCCTAGCGGAGAGCCACGGGTCGAGGCGAGCCGGGTGGCCACGCGGGCGCCGGCTGAACCGGGAGCCACGCCGCGCGTGGGGCGGCAGACCTCTTCACGAGACAAGAACCCATGAGGAAAGCCGCCACCCAGGCGGCAGAAAGGACATCATGAACAGGAGGATTATGGAGCAGGAGCGGCGGAAGCTGGTGTGGCGTCGCCGGATGTTGGCGGCGGCGTTTCCCGGGGCATTTCTGTTGCAGAAGCGGTGCAAGTGCCGGCTGCATGTGTACGGGGACGGGCCGCAGGCGGAGGTGCTGGCGGAGCCGTGTGCGCGGTGCCGGCGGTACGAGTGGATTCGGGCGCAGCACGCGCGCCTCGGTCTGATGGCCGGGCTGTCCAGAGCTGATCAGGGTGCGGCCTGAGGCGCCGTCGGCCCATCCAGTGGAGGGTTCGCGTCCCGGGCGTGGTCGATGGAGAGGGGTTCCCCACGGCGGCTGCGGCGACCGAGCGGGACGTGCGCCGGAGGCGCGGTCGCGTCTGGGGACTGACGCGAGTTGCCCCGCGGGACAGCAAACTGGCGGGTGAGCGGAGCGGAACAGGATGGACCAGATCGGGGGCGCGGGGCCGGCGCGGAGGCCGGGGCCCGGCCCCCTATCCTGGTCGAGCCAAGGAGGTCGAGTCATGAGTCATGTAGCCACGATTGAGCTCGAGGTCCGGGACCTGGAGGCGCTGAAGGCGGCCTGCCGGCGGCTCGGCCTCGAGTTTGTGGACGGCCAGACCACGTACAAGTGGTACGGTCAGTACGTCGGCGACTCTCCGTTGCCGACGGGGTTTGCGCCGGAGGATCTGGGGAAATGCGAGCACGCGATCCGGGTGCCGGGGAAGAGCCGGGCCTATGAGATCGGCGTGGTGAAACGGCGGGATGGCCGCCCCGGCTACACGCTGCT
>CAZTUO010000335.1:0-3670 GCA_964616355.1 uncultured Nitrospira sp. | reverse complement strand
AGTCGGACAGCCGAGCGGCCGTGAGGCCCAGCTCTCGAGACACGAGGTCCAGATCCTCCCCGCGCAGCACCCGCAGCACGGCGTCGACCTTCTTGCGCGAGGAGCAGCGGCCTCGCTCCGCCTTCGATTTCGCCATGGACCCCTCCATTCATGAGGGGGCAGTATGCCCCCAATCGGTGTCCAAAGAAATCGTGGGGCGGGGGACACCTCGTGTGAGGAGCGACAGTCCAGCATTCAGAACCTGAACCGAATATGTTTGAAGGGCCCGTTGGGGTCCGGTTTGCCCGAAGTGTTCTCGCAGACCAGGACCACCCCGGGGCGGCGCTTGGCGACAATCGCAACAGCCTGCTTCAAGGGCTTGTCCACATTGCAATCCACGCCGGTGCGATTGATATCCGCGTCGGTGCCGGTGCGGTGGGTGATGTGCGGCGGGGCATAGGTCGCCTTCCAGTCGAAAAGTCCGCCGCCCGGGAGGCTGAGATCGTTGACGCTGAGCTGCCGGTCGGAGAGTGCGCGATATTCCTCTGCGATCTCCAGCAGCGTGTCCAACGTCTGCCGGGTCGCCCACTGCCCCTCCGGGTGCGTGTCAGCCCCGGCTCGAAGCGTGACATAATTGTCCCCGTCGGCTGGCGCCCGCTCCGGCAATTTTTGGAGGTCCTTCACCTGCACGGCCACGGTGAACAGGGGCGAACAGTTCGCGACGCAGGAGTACCCAGGCGGCGGCGTGAACCTGATCTGGGTCTGGATCTGTCCCGCGACCGGGGGGAGCGCGTGCAAGACCACAACGACATCGTGGTTCGTCGAGCCCTGCACGACCAACGGGGCACCGTCCGTATCGGTGCAGGTCAGGCACACGAAGCCGCCGGTCGGCATGTCGTCCACCAAGGGATGGATATCGAAGCCGTGAGCGTGTCCGCCGTTATGCGCCAGGTTGCCCGGTGGAGGTCTCAACCCGAGGATCTCGTTGCGAAAGCCGCAGTTCAGGTACCGTCCGTCCCGGCTATCCACACAGCTCAAGAAGTGGAAAAAGCTGCTGGGCTGGTCGGGAAACGCAGGCGCCGGATGAACTCCGCCGCCTGGCTCCAAGCCTGGGCTGCGTTCAACAAGAGGCCCGCCACTGCGGAGAGCGCCGTGATCAGAAGGTTGCGGAAGCCCATGGCGTCGCCCTCCCTGAGGATCCACATGAGGCCGACAGGATGGGCAAAGCGCGGGCGCCGGACAATCCATGAATTAGAAGAGGTCCCTTTGTGGGGGCGGAATAGTCGGAAGACCGAGTGCAGGCTGGCGATCTGTTGGGTATGGCCGACTCGGCAACCACCGGCGTCCAGGCACAGTGTGGTGTGGTATTTCTTAAAAAACGTTGACGAGCCACGAACGGAGCCGAGCATGAGAGCTGCCGACGTATTGGTGCGGTGCCTGGAAAACGAAGGCGTGCAGTTCGTCTTCGCGCTGCCTGGCGAGGAGACGCTGGATCTGACAGATGCCCTGCGGGACTCCCGGCTGCGGGTGGTCACGGTCCGGCACGAGCAGGGCGCCGCGTTCATGGCCGACGTGCACGGCCGGCTGACCGGAAGGGCGGGGGTCTGTCTGGCCACGCTCGGCCCGGGCGCCACCAACCTCCTGACCGGGGTGGCTGACGCCACCCTCGACCATGCCCCCCTGGTCGCGATCACAGGTCAAGCCTCGCTGGACCGGATGCACAAGGAGTCACACCAGTATATTGACGTCCTCTCAATGTTCAGGACGGTCACCAAGTGGAATGCCGCGATCACCCGGGCGCACGTCATCCCCGAGGCGGTCCGGAAGGCCTTCAAGGTGGCGCAGACGGAGAAGCCGGGCGCGACCCACCTGGAGCTGCCCGAGGATGTGGCAGGGGACCCAGTGTCTGGGGAAATGGACCTGGCGCCGCTCCGTGTCCAGGCGCCCTTCATTCCCGAGCCGCTGCCGGTTCAGGTGAAGCGGGCGATCGAAACGCTAGGCGCAGCGAAGCGGCCCGTCATCCTGGCGGGCAACGGCGTCGTGCGCCAGCGGGCCCATGACGCGCTTCGCCAGTTCGCCCGCGCCCTCCGCATCCCGGTCGTGCACACATTCATGGGCAAGGGGATTCTCCCGGACTCCGATCCGCTGTCCCTCTATACGATCGGGCTGCGGCTGCGCGACTATGCCGCGCGCGTTGTCGAGCGGGCGGACGTCGTGCTGGCGGTCGGCTACGACTTCGTCGAGTACGCCCCCTGTCTCTGGAACGCAAACCGGGACAAGCGCGTTATCCATGTGGACGGGTCCCCGGCGGAGGTGGACCAGCACTATATCGTCGAGGTCGGCGTCCTGGGCGATCTCACGCTCTGCCTGGACCAGATCGGGCAGGGGCTCTCCCCCTTCGAACCTGCCTGGGCGGCGGAGGCGCGCGCCACGGTCGCCCAGGCCTTCGAGGCGGAGACCGCCGCTCCGCAACCCGCCTGGCCGTTGCGGCCCCAACAGGTCATCCGGGAGCTGCGGGCCGCGCTCGCGCCGGACGACCTTGTGGTCTGCGACGTGGGGGCCCACAAGCTCTGGATGGGACGGATGTTCCCGTGCGAGTCCCCCAACACCTGTGTCATCTCGAACGGATTTGCGGCGATGGGGATCGGGCTCCCCGGCGCCATCGCCGCCAAGCTACTGTTCCCCGAGCGACGCGTGGTCGCGGTGACGGGCGATGGCGGGGCGCTGATGAACCTGCAGGAGCTGGAGACAGCGGTCCGGCTCCACACTCCGCTCGTCCTCCTGGTTTGGCGAGACGGGGGGTATGGCGTGATCCGGTGGAAACAACAGCTCGCGTTCGGGCGGGCCACCGCGGTGGACTTTGGCAACCCAGACTTTGCCGCCCTGGCGCAGAGCTTCGGGGCGGCGGGATACCGGGTGTCCGAGCCGGCCGCGCTCACGCCCGTGCTCAGCGAGGCCCTGACCTGCGGGCGGCCGGCCGTGGTGGATTGCCCGGTGGACTACGCGGAGAACCTCAGGCTCTCGGCGCGGCTGACCGCCGCGGAGTAGCAGGAGGGCTGTGGACGAAACAAGAAGGGGCGACTCCCTTGCGGGGAGCCGCCCCTCCTTGTTGGATCTTCGAATGAAACCAAACCGATTACTTCGGCATCCGGGTCGCCTCCTTCACTGGAGGCTCAATCTTGATTTGTGGGCCCTGCACGTTCGGCAGCCGCCCCGCGCCCTGCTTCTCGACGATGCGCTGGTTGTTGGGGTCGGACAGGTTCTGGACAGCGTGCTTGCCTTCCACTTCCGCCGACTTCAACGCCGCGTTCTCGCCCGTCAGGTTGGACTGGCCAGGATCATTGGCTAGTGGCTGGCCGGTCACCGGTGAGACTGCCTCCTTGGCCGGGTAGCCCGGATGCTTCGGGAGGAGGGCTGGATTGGCCGCGGCCACCGACACGAGGAAAAAGACGCCTAACAGTCCTGCCACGGTTCCCACGAGTGTCTTCATAGGGCACACTCCTTTTGAAAGGTGAACAGAAGGATACCGGTTCGCTCGATGAGCAAGACCCCCCAAAGACACAAGAAAAGCGGCGGTATCTTAGCCGCCCGCCTCCCGCCTGTCAAGCCCGGGCTCCAGGCTCTGCCCGAAGCAGGGCTCGGGGCCCCCCGTCAGCTCTGGCGGGACCGCGGCGGGCGCCGGCCGCGGCCG
>CAZTUO010000334.1:3266-3674 GCA_964616355.1 uncultured Nitrospira sp. | reverse complement strand
GGCGGCCGGCCGCAGAGGTGAGAGGTATGCGAGCGCGCGCGACCGTGATCGAGTCCGCGATGCCCCTCGCCGTGGACGCCCCGGGCCTGCTGCGCAGCGCGCGGGCGCTCGTCATCGAGGACGGCCCGACGGTCACGCATGGCGGGATGGGCTACGGGGCGGGCCTGCTCGCCGCGCGGCGGTACGGCGCGCGCGAGTTCGTGGATCCGCGGCCCTACGCGGTCGGCAGTATCGCCGGCGTGTTCGCCGACTATCCGCACCTCGGCGCCGTGCTGCCGGCGATGGGGTACGGCCCGGCGCAGCTCCTGGAGCTGGAGCAGACCATCCATCGCGTGGACTGCGACCTGGTCGTCCTCGCGACGCCGGTGGACCTGCGCCGGGTCATCACGATCCCGCAGGCCGCCTGCC
>CAZTUO010000334.1:0-3256 GCA_964616355.1 uncultured Nitrospira sp. | reverse complement strand
AGAGATCGGGGCGCCGACCCTGCGCGACGCGCTGGCGGGCGTCATGCAAAAGGCGACGGTGCGCAGGTAGCTTGAGCGGGCGGATGGCCGTTGCGCGGGCCCGGCGGGTGCGGTACGCTGGCGGCGATCGTGCCTGTTCAAGGCCGCTGTCTGTCGCCGGGCCCGGGGGACGGCCGTGAAGCAGAAGCCCGCCTTCAAGAACCTTCCCAAGCTGCAGGCGAAGAAGTTCGCCCGGCTCCGGCGCGAGAAGACCCGGCAGCGGATCAAGGCGTTGCTGCTTCGCTTGTTGGGCCGGCGCGGCGGGTGGAGCTGACCCGCATTGCCCCGCTCATCCCCCCGGTTCATCATCGGCGATAGGGCGGAGGATTGTGTGGGGCTTCACTAGGCCTGCGGGACCGGGCTGCGGCGCCTGGAGCGGGGCGAGCTAGCGGGGGGCAATTATCATTCTAAGCGCCGGAAGTGACCTCCCCTCTCAGCCTGCAACCGTCTTGCAAAGATGCCCCCCAAAGGCCCACCTCGGTGGCCGGTATCGGGCGCCATCTGCAAGGTGGTTGCACGGCACGCTAAGGCAGGGTGACATCGGGCAAGTGGGAGGTGCTCACCGCCGCCCGGATCGCGTCATACTGGGCCTCGGTCAACAGGCCCTTGCTCTGCGCGTCGACAATGCACCACTGGATCGCCGGCCCGTCGAGCGCCCGCACCCACTCGACGAACAGCGGATACTGGCGCGCCAGCGTCGTTGCGGTCGCCGGATCGCCCAGCGCCGCCGCGACCTGCCGCAGGAAGCCGCCCGGGTCAGGCACCACGGCGGGCTTGGTCGGGTCGTGCGCCGCGAACACCGCCGCGACCTGCTGCCGCACCGTCTCTGCGATGGTGTCCGCGTAGATGAGGGTCCCGTCAGCGGACCACGCAATCCCATCCAGCGGGATTCCGGCCTCGCGCAATTCTCGCCCAAACGTCGGTCCAATTCGCATAGCGACCCTCCTTACCGCACGAGCACACTCAACGATGCGGGATCGGAAGCACCAAAGTCCGCGCCAAATAAATATGGAGTTGGGCTCGTACCTACGTTGATGACAAAGGCCAGCACGGTCGCATAGTGATAGCCCTCGACCAGGCCAGTGCGTACCACAGTGCTCGTCAGCGAGTCAGTCCACCGGTTAAGATTGCTCTGCAACGTGACTCTCCCAGACAGTTCCATAGTCGTGCCATCAAAGCCGATCCCGAAGGCTCCACTCTCTGGATCGGGGTATTGCCGCACGTCCAGGTTGGCCGACGCAAGGACCACGGAGTTCGGCCAGACCAGGAACCCGGCGCGGAGCGCGGTCGAGACCTCGACCGGCGTCGTCGATAGGGTGCTTAGCGAACTAGCCAGCGTGCTGGTCATACCTTGTGGCGCGCGATTGAACCAGCTCAGGACCAGGGAGCTGGAGAATTGGGCAGTGGCGTCCGTGCACACCATCCCGACGAGCGTCCGCGTCGGGCTGCCGGCGATGATTTCCACGCCCATGTCGCTATCGGGGGCGTGCCCCGTCGCGAGTGGGATATACTCCAGGACCTTCGTGCCCCCCACGTCGGTCAGACACACCAGGTACGTCGTGCTGGCGGCGAGGTTCTGCCCGTCCACCCCGTTCACGCGGACGTTAGTGGTGCCCGCCGTGAGGCCGGCCGCCGGGATCGTGTAGAGGGTCCAGAGCGCGCCGACCCTGAGCGGGATACGATTCCCTGCAAAGGGTGTCAATTGAATCTGTGTTGGGGAGACATAGATGAGACGACCGCACTGGAACGGCAGCACCTGCCAGGTCAGCCCCGTGGCCTGGGACGAGTCGCCGAGCAGCACCGCCCCATTGGCGCCGACCGGCACCACAAGCGGCGCCGTGTCGGACCGCGAGAGCAAGTCGCCCTTCGCGGTCAGGAGATTCGATGGCAGGTATTGCGGATGCGGGTTGGAAGCCACCTCGTGGGCAGCCAGGTTGCCCCCCACGGTCTCCACTTGCTGCTTCAGGTACTGCGTCCGGTTAGCGAGGGCCTTGTGGGGGAGGTTGTCCACCCCATCCGGGCCGCCGACCACCGGATCGGTCGTCTCGAGTTGATAAATCCCCGCTTCCCACTGGGCCGTTTCTGTCAGATTCGGCATCGTCTCTCCCTACTCCCAGGACACGGTCTCCACGACGCCGCGCGTGTACGCGCCGGCATGGGGCGTCGCCCCGTTATAGCGGATGCTGGCTTGCGGATAGTGCAGCCGGACCAGCCGGCAGCGCGCGGGTGCTTGGCTCCGGAGCGCGGCCACGAGCCGTTGCGCCCGATCGAGCGTCACCGGCTCCGTGAGCCGGACCGCGTAGGTGGCCCAGCCCGCCGGATGCCCGTCGAAGTACCATTGGCCATCCCGCAGCACCTGGCCATCGTGCCGATGCCCCTGCGCCCGTTCGACCAGGGCGGCCGCCGGCTGCCCCAGGCGCCGGAGCTGCTCGCGGACGCTCCAGACGGTCGCCTTGCGCCGGTGCTGGAGGAGCAGGCCGGCGATGAGCTCCCGTTGTCGCCACTCCGGCTCCTCCGCGTCCCACCAGTCCGCATGGAACTGCTGCGCGAGCACCGGAAGCACCGCGGCCGGCACCTGGGCAATCCGGTAGACCAACACGCGATCGAGGTCGTCGGCCACTCTTTGCATCGCGGCCGCTAAGACATCGGCGAGCGCCGCGACGTTCGGGTCCTGCCGCAGGCTGGGCGGGAGCAAGGGATCCGGCATCAGCCCTCCACCTCGGAGGTAATCGTGACCGTCGGCGGACCGGTCAGGACCGCAACCTGGGTGGCGGTCAGCACCTGCGCCGCCGGCTGGACCACCGCCACGTCATAGACGCCGGGGATCTGGCGGAGGCGGCCGATCACGTGCGCAGGGACGAGATCCGCGCCGAGCCGGCGCCGGAGGCTGGCCGCGTACTCGGCGAGCGCCGCCTGGGCCGCACTCAGGACCTCAGGATAGATCGTGTTCGTGAGCACGGTCAGGCGCACGTCAATCGTATAATTCACGACGGTCGCCCCTTGCACCGTCACCGTGTCGCAGAGCGGCCGGCGCTCCTCGGCCGAGAGCGCCGCCCCCACCGCATCCAAGATCGCCGCCGGCACCGGCAGCGCCGGCGTGAGCACGGTCACGCGGACATGGCCGGGCTCCACCAGCCCCACCGCCACGTCCACAATATCCCGGTGGGCGGAGAGCGCCCAGAACCGGTACGCGCCGGCCGGCCCGGCGACCGTGAGC
>CAZTUO010000333.1:0-3678 GCA_964616355.1 uncultured Nitrospira sp. | reverse complement strand
TCCGCTCCCAGTGTTCGTCGCTCAAGCGCAACATGGACGTATCTATACCTAAGTGTAGTCATGCTGTTAATAATTTTGAGATAGGTTCCAGAATCTATCCTCGCCCTGAATTCATTACCGGGAGCGTCCCTATTGGAGCCTCCCCCTATAGAGGTCTTTCCGATGCCCGATCTTGACGACGAGGATAATCAGGTCTTTGTCCTTGATCGTGTAGATGATCCGGCAGTCGCCTTCTCGGATCCGGTAGAAGTCCTCTGAACCAGTGAGCTTCTCGATCCCGTGTGGACCCGGATTGTCCTCAAGCTTTCGAAGGCGCCTCACGATCCGTTGTTGGGCAGGTTTGTCGAGAGCTTTGAGTTGGCGTTGAGCCGCGGGAGCGAGATGAACCGAGTAAGCCAATCGGGTAGCCTTAGAGACCAAGTTCCTTCACGATGACCTCAAGTGACTTTGTTCCCTTCTTCTTGGCCTCAGCGAGTGCCGCGCGCGCGTCGGCCAAGTCAATACGGTCTTCCAACGCCTCAAGTAATCTGAGATCTTCAATCGGAATCACCGCCGCAATCTCCTTTCCCCGCCGCTCAAGGACGACTCGCTGCCTTGCGTAGGCTACCCGATTCAGGGTGTCCGAAAGATCTTGCCTGACCTTACTTGTAGCAATGTGGGTCATGTATTAGCCACTCCTTTCCTATTTGTACAAAATATTAATTTTGTCTAAATGATACAAGACCGTACCGATAGTGTCAAGCCCCGTTTGTGCTCATCGTTCTCTCAGACGGTACCAGGCCCAATGCCGCCTCCCCGATCGCGTTTGGGCAGTCCCCTTGTCGCGTCGTCACAATCTGGACTCGCTTCCCCCTTTCCTTCGGTTGGCTAGGCTGCCCTGCGCTCGCGAAGTCGAGCGCCATGCGATGGCTCTTCGCGCGCGAGTAGCCCACCTCAAGATCTTCTCACATCCAGCCAGACCCTCTTGCAGCGGTGCCGGGTGCCCGCCCAGCGGGTGTCCTCCGATGTCCCCATACCCAGGCCAGTCACCGGCGGAGCCGGATGCCTGGCCTGGGTAGGTCTCGCCTGCTCGCCGCTCCTTCCCCCTCCAACCCTATCTGCCCGTAGAAGGGACCTATCCGTTTCGATAGGGCCCGCTTGAACGCACCTGGCCCGAGCGCCCGCGGGCTCGCCCCTGGCGCATCGGGAGACGTTGCGTAAGACCAGGCACTTACGCGTGCCAGGTCCGGGGCCGCTCCGCGCGGCCGCCCCGTGGCACTCGCCTTGCTCACTCCCTCCGGCAGAGCGAACAACCTGCAGCCAACAATCAACAGGAGGGCGCAGTCATGGCGATCGGGATTCTGGTGACGGCGGTGACGCTGATGGGAATGCTGGGCTTGCTGGTGGCGGGGCTCCGGATGGAGTCGGCACCGGCCGAGCCTGAGGCTGCGAAGACGCTCGAGTCCGATCTGCGGCGGGCGGCGTAAGGGAGGCGCGGGGAGCGGACGATCAGTCAACCCGGGAGCGCCGCGTGCGGCGCTCCCCGAAAGAGCACAGGAGGGCCAGGCCATGGAATACGGGATTATCGTCGCGGGAATGTCGTTGTTCGGGATGTTGGTGTTGACAGTGGCTGCGATCCGGATGGAGCCGGAGGGGGAGGGGCCCCAGGTGACGGAGCGCGAGGCCGACCGCGAGCTCAAGCGCGCCGCGTAAGGCGTCGCATGGGGCGGGGCGCAGGCCCTGTCCGGCGGGCGGGAGCGTCGCCCTCCGCGCTCCTGCCCGCCGCTGCGGACAGCGACGGGCCGGGGGCGGTACCCTGCGTACGCCGTTCGGCGTATTGCCTGTTCGGTGCGATTGGTCTAGACTACCGGCACCTGCAGACGCACAGGGTGGCCGAACGGGAGGGGCGCCATGCGAGCGACCTGGCGGAGACTGCTGCTAGGCGTGGCCCTGCTCGGGTTTCCCGGCGCCGGGGGGCGGCCGACTCCCGCGGGGTCTTCGTCTCGCCGAGCACCGGTGTGGCGGTGGGCTCGGTGTGGGGCGTTTTCGTCGGCGTGTCGGAGTACCAGCAAAAAGAGCTGAACCTCACATACGCCGACCAGGATGCCAAAGCCCTGCACGCCTTCTTCGTCCAGCAGTTCACGGGCCGGATTCCTGCCGACCAGTTTCGGGTCCTGTCCAACGGCCAGGCGACGCGCGGCCGCATCCTCAAGGAGGTCGGGGAGGTCCTGCGCCTAGCCCAGCCGGAGGACTTGGTGATCCTCTTCCTGGCGCTCCATGGCCTCCCGGACACGACTGGCCAGGACCTCTCCTCGCCCATGACGCGGATGCGAATTTGCCGGAGGACCGGGGGATCAGCCGGGACGACCTGCTCAAGCAGATCCAGCGGAGCAAGGTGTGTAAGATCGTGCTCCTGCTCGATGCCTGCCACGCCGGGGGCTTCGGGGCGACCGCGACCTTGCTCGCCCTGCGGAGCGCCAATGCGGCGGATGTCAACCGGATGCTGGTGGCGATGGGGCAGGCGCAGGACGGGATTGCGGTGCTCACCGCCTCCAGCGCGGCGGAGCGGTCGCTGGAGGGGCCGCAGTTCTGCGGGGGCCACGCGGCGTTCACCTGTGCGCTGCTGACGGGCTTGAAGGGGGCGGCGGACCGCGATGGGAACGGGTTGGTGCAGATCGGGAGCTGTACGACTACACCTATCGGGAGACCATCCGCAGCACGACGGGCGTGCAGCACCCGAAGCTACAGGGGCGGTTCGACAACGGGCTGCCCTTGGCGACGACGGGAAAGGGGCTCGGCGCTGCGGGCGGGCCGCCGTCCGGGAGTCCCGCCCCGCCGCCGGTCAAGGACGTGGACGTGAGCCCCTATGAGCACCTGGACGCCTTGGCCAAGCTCGCCGAGAAGCAGGAGCGGGCGTGGGAGAAGGTCCGGGCCTTTGCGGGCAACCGCAGCGTCGCGAAGGAGCGGCGCCTGGCGGCGCTGGACAAGTTCCTCGCCGACTTTCCCGACGACAACCCGCATGCCGCGGAGGCCGAGGCGCTCAGGCAGCAGATCCAAAACGAGATCCAGGTGGCGAAGGCGCCGCCCTACAGCGCGCCCCAGCAGGCGGGCCGGGAACTCACCGGCAAGGACGGGGCGCCGATGGTCCTGATCCCGGCGGGCGAGTTTCTGATGGGCAGCACGGACGGCGACGCGGATGAGAAGCCGGTCCATCGCGTCTCGCTCGATGCCTTCTACCTGGACAAGTACGAAGTGACGAACGGGCGGTTCCAGCAGTTCGTCCGCGACACCGGCTACGAGACGACGGCCGAGAAAAAGGGCAAGGCCTGGGGGTGCAAGCCAAATGATGCGTGTGGCGAGATAGCGGGGGCGAATTGGCGCAAGCCGGAGGGCGGCGAGACGGTCTTCGTGAGCAACCGGGACGAGCATCCGGTCGTGTCCGTGTCCTGGCATGACGCGGAGGCCTACTGTCGCTGGGCGGGCAAGCGGCTGCCGACGGAGGCGGAGTTCGAGTATGCCAACCGGGGCGGGACGCGGACGACCTACTGGTGGGGCGACGGGGATCCCGGCTCGCGGCGGGTGGGGAATCTCGCCGACGAGTCGGCCAAGCGGCAGTTCTCCGGCGTGACGATTATGACGGGCTATCACTTTTGTCCAAATTAGGTTTTGAGGTTGAGCCCTCCTGAGGTATGATCGGCG
>CAZTUO010000332.1:0-3697 GCA_964616355.1 uncultured Nitrospira sp. | reverse complement strand
CCGAGTGCGAGGTGCTGCGCAACAACGCCCTGATCAACCTCCACATGGCCCACACGGCGGCGGAGATGGGGGTGCCTCGCTACTTCTTCGCCTCGTCGGTCTGCGTCTACCGGGACATGGGGCCCGACGAGCCCCCCCTGACCGAGGAGGAGGCCTACCCGGCTCACCCCGACAACGAGTACGGCTGGGAGAAGCTTTACGCCGAGCGGGTGGCCATGGCCTACGGCCGGCGCTCCGGGATGCAGGTGCGGATCGCCCGCTTCGAGAACTGCTACGGCCCCGAGGGCACCTGGACTGGCGGGCGGGAGAAGGCGGCTCATAGCTGAAGGCTGACGGCTGAGGGCTGGCGTTGGTGCGGTTTCAACTGGCGTTTGCGAGAGCGCACGAGGGAACATGAGGGAACTACTCGGACGACTCTTCAAGCGCCGAACAACATAGGGTGACCGCCTCAAGCCCATCGTGATCGTCTGCGGCCTGCCTCGCTCCGGCACCTCCTTGATGATGCAAATGCTGGAGGCCGGTGGTATGGCCGCGCTGACCGATAACCTTCGGAAACCTGATGAGGATAACCCCAGGGGCTAGTACGAGTTCGAGCGGGCGAAGGAACTTCCTAAGGGGGATTATGCCTGGTTGGAACATGCCCAGGGGAAGGGCGTCAAGGTGATTGCCGCCTTGCTGGAGCATTTGCCACCCGATCGCCACTACAAGGTGATCTTCATGCGGCGGCGGATGGCGGAGGTCCTGGCCTCGCAGAGGCAGATGTTGGTGCGCCGGGGCGAGGACCCTGATAGAACAGACGACGCGGAAATGGCCCGGCTGTTTGGAAAGCACTTGCGGAAGGTGGAAGCCTGGTTGGCTGCCCAGCCCCGCGTGGAGGTACTCGACGTGGACTACAACGCCATGCTGGCCGATCCTATCCCCCATGTACGGCGCATCAATGCCTTTCTGGGCGGTTATCTGCGCGAGGAGGCGATGCGGGCGGTGGTGGATCCAAATTTGTATCGGAACCGGGCTGAGAGCGTCAATGAGGGTACGTGACCTGGGCCGTCTGAACGAGGAATTCGAGCTTAAATCTCCGCACGAAATCATCGCGTGGGCTGTGGAGACGTTCTGGCCGGACATTGCCATGAGTTGCTCCTTCCAGACACAGAGCCTGCCACTGCTTCACATCGTCTGGCAGGTGGCCCCGCAGTTGCCGATCATCTTCCTCGATACCGGCTATCACTTTCCGGAGACGTTGGCCTTCCGGGACCGCATCGTTCGGGAGTGGGGCCTCAACCTGCGGGTCGTGCGCGCAAGCCTCTCCCGCGATGAATTCGCGCGCCAGTACGGGGACATGCTGTATCGCCGGGACCCTGATCTGTGTTGCTACATCAACAAAGTGGAGCCTATGGAGCGGGTCATGGAGAGACTGCGAGCCTGGATCAGCGGTATCCGTCGGGATCAGTCGCCGGCTCGGGCGAACACCCAGGTCCTGGAACGGACGCCCCAAGGGGTAATCCGCGTCCACCCCATCGCCACTTGGACCCGGCAGGACATCTGGCGGTACCTGCGCGAGCACAACTTGCCGGAGCATCCGTTGCTGGCCCGCGGCTATCTCAGCATCGGCTGCGCGCCCTGCACCCGGCCTGTCTTCGATGGAGAGGATGAACGGGCGGGCCGCTGGGCCGGGCAGCAGAAGACGGAGTGCGGTCTCCACACCCTGCTGCGGGAGGGGGCGCGGGGGCCGAGGAGCAGAGGAGGAGAGGCGAAGTGAGTGCTCCTTCGCACCCTAGCTCCTCCGCACCTCTGCGCATCCTGGTGACGGGCGGCTGCGGCTACATCGGCTCGCAACTGATCCGCGAGCTGGCCGAGGACCCGAACCTGTTCGGTGCGACCATCCGGATTCTGGACAACATGCAGCGCGGCGGCTACGAGGCGCTAATGGACCTGCCGGGGCAGGGGCATTACGAGTTCCTGGAAGGCGACATCCTGGATCGGGCTGCGGTGCGCCGCGCGCTGGAGGGGGTGCAAGCGGTGGTGCACCTGGCGGCGGTGGTCAGGACGCCTCTCTCCTTCGACCATCCGGCCTGGACCGAGCAGGTAAACCAGTGGGGCACGGCTCGGCTGGTTGAGCAGTGTCTGGAGGCAGGCGTCACCCGCTTCATCTTCGCCAGCAGCGCCAGCGTCTACGGCCCCGGCGGCCCCTTCGATGAATCCTCCGTTTGCCGACCTGTGGGGCCCTATGCCCAATCCAAGTGGCGAGCGGAGCAGGCGGTGTTCGCAGCGGCTGACCGGGGCCTGCGGGCCACGGTGCTGCGCCTGGCAACCGTCTTCGGCTACGCCCCCACGATGCGTTTTGACGCCGTTGCCAACCGCTTCGCCTATTTAGCGGGCGTGGGCCGGCCCCTGACGGTCTACGGCACCGGGGAGCAAACAAGGCCCCTGATCCACGTCCGGGATGCCAGCGCTGCCATCCGGTTCTGCCTCGCCCACGAGGGAGAGAGTGTGGAGCGCGTGTTCAATGTGGTCGGAAAGAACGCCTCGGTGCTGAACTTAGTGGAGGCAGTGCGGAAGGTGAGACCTGATGTGCGCGTGCACGCGACCGAGCAGGACGTGCTCACCCACTTCTCCTTTGCCGTGGACGGTCGCGAACTCGAATCCCTGGGTTGGAAGCCTCGCTACACCCTCGAAGCCGGCATGGCTGAGGTGATCGCCCGATTTAAGAGCGTTGTCACCTTGGGCGTGGGCACGCTGGATGTTGAATCAATAACGAATGAAGGAGGTGCAGAGTGAGAATTTTGATCGCGGGCATGGACGGCTACCTGGGCTGGTCCCTGGCCCAATACCTGACCACCCGGGGCCACGAGGTGGCGGGGGCGGACAATTTCTTCCGCCGCCAGTGGGTGGAGGAGATGGGATCGTGGAGCGCCACGCCCATCGGCTCGATGAAAGAGCGATTGGAGGCTTTCAAGGAGCGCTTTGGGAAGGACCTCCGCTTCTGGGAGGGCGACCTACGGGAGTATGGCCTGGTGGAGCAGATCTTCCGCGAGTTCCAGCCCGACGCCATCGTCCACTTCGGCGAGTGCCCCTCGGCGCCGTATTCGATGGTGGACGTGCAACACGCCGTCTTCGTCCAGACCAACAACATCACCACCACCTTCAACATCCTTTTCGCCATGCGAGATATCCGCCCCCAGGCCCATCTGGTGAAGCTGGGGACCATGGGGGAGTACGGGACGCCCAACGTAGACATCCCCGAGGGGTTCTTCGAGATCGAATACCGGGGCCGGCGGGACCGGCTGCCCTTCCCCCGCCAGGCGGGATCATGGTACCACTGGTCAAAAGTCCACGGCTCCAACAACATCATGTTCGCCTGCAAGATCTGGGGCCTACGGGCCACGGATATCATGCAGGGGGTGGTCTTCGGGACACGGATTGACGAAATGGGGGACGACGAGCGGTTGCTGACCCGCCTGGACTTTGACCAGGCCTTCGGCACGGCGGTGAACCGCTACTGCTGCCAGGCGGTCATCGGCCATCCACTCACCCCCTTCGGCAAGGGACATCAGAAGAGGGGCTTCCTCCCCCTGCGGGACTCCATGCAGTGCCTGACCCTGGCGCTGGAGAACCCCCCGCAAGAGGGCGAGTACCGGGTCTTCAACCAGTTCGAGGAGGTGTACGACGTCACGGAGCTGGCGCTGAAGGTGCAGAAGGT
>CAZTUO010000331.1:0-3703 GCA_964616355.1 uncultured Nitrospira sp. | reverse complement strand
CACGCCGAAGGAGGTCGCCGCCTGATTCCATTTCCACACCTATTGACAAGACCTCCGCTCGGGGTTCCATTGGTACGTGCCTTGCACAATTGAGCCGTACCTCCATCGAGGGCCGGTTGGGAGTCCCCCTATGAAGAACGTCCCCGTTCGAGCCATCCCCACGGTCATTGTCGCCCTGGGCCTCTGCCTCATGGCCGTGGAGGCCGGCCGGGCCCTTTGGTTCGGCTCGGGCAGCGAGCCCAACCAGGCCTTTGCCGATCTCTCGACCCCGCCCCGGTGGACCATCGAGGACCCACGAGCGAACGGTTATTTCCTCCTCCTGGGCTTCGCCTCCTCCCCGGCACTCGATCCCGCCGAGGTCGGCTACCAAATCTGGAACGAAGCGGACAGCCGCACGGGGCGCAGGGTCTTTAACTACACCAAGCCGGGTCGCGTGCAACTCGCGGTGGACGAGGAGCCCCCCGCATCTTCGACGCAGAGGGCTGCTCGGATGCGACGGCCGAAGTGACGAGGCGAGCGGAGACCCTCGCCGCCGCGACCCGGCACGCCCTGCTCCTCGAGCGCTACGAGCGGTGGCTGGGCCTGCGCTTCGAGGACCGCGGGTACGGGCTTCCGGACAGTCCCCGGTTTGCAGAGATCATGGCGGCCCATCGGCTCTACGTGGCGGCGGGCTTCGCCGTCGGCCTTCGCACCGGAATCGCCAGGTTGGAGCGCGACTTGGCCGCCTGGCGGGCGGTGCTGGTCCACGCGACGACCCTCCCGACCAAGATCACGGCCGCCGTCGCGGTGGATGACGGTGCCGGGCTGCTGTCCTCGCTGCTGGAGCGTCCGGAGCTGGACGCGTCGGCGGTCGCGCGGCTGCGGCGCCTCGCCCGCCCGCTGGAGTCCGGCGAACGGTCCCTTCGGTGGCCGATCCAGAGCGAGTTCACCATGGCCGGCAGCCGGCACGTCGAGCCCCAGCCCGCCGCCTCGCTGCTCGGCCAGGATTCGGGTGCCGCCAAGCGCTGGCTCGCCGCCGTAGGCGGCCTTCCAGCCGATGCGTTCGAGCAGGTGGAGCGGGCCCGTTCGGTCGGTGCGCTGGCGCGAGCCCCCGTGCGCCGGCAGAAGACCCTCAACACGTACGCGCGCTACTACCAGGCCCTGATCCGCGCCTCGGAGTCCCCGCCCGGTCTCCCGCCGCGGCTCCAAGACGCGGCGAGATCAACGCGCCGCGGGCTCGCCGACTCACTCCTCGCGCCGCTCGAGACGGCGAGCCTCGAGGAGCCGCAGTGGGAGCCGCACCTGCTGCGACTGGCCGAGACGGACGCCCGCCTCCGGCTAACGACGCTCAAGGCCACGCTGCTCGCAACAGCCAGCCGGCAGCCGATCCCGGTCTGGGTGGCGCAGGCTGGTTCCGCCCTGTTCGACCCTTTCACCGGCCTGCCGATGCTCTGGAACCCGGAGAAGGGCATCCTCTACAGCGTCGGGAAGAACCGGCGAGACGACGACGGCGACGCCAGCCTGGACATTGCGATCCCCATCCCTCTATCCGGCCGCCGGCCTCATGCTTGCAATTGAACGGCGAGTCGGGTAGGCTGCCTGCCCCGTGTCATGCACAACAGCAGGCTGGCGGCAACGTGGCAGCCCCTCCAGCGATCGAGCCTGACCAGTCCGCGGACCCGTTGCTGCAAGATCGCCACGGGGGCCCCACTCTGTCCGTCATCATGCCGGCCTACAACGAAGCCCGGCGGATCCCGCCCTACCTGACCGCCGTCTGCACGTACCTGGACGCGCGCGGCACCCCCTACGAAGTGCTCGTCGTGGACGATGGCAGCCAGGACGGCATGGCGACGCTCATCGAGGAGTTCCGCGCCAAAGAGCCGCGGGTCGGACTCCTGCGCCTGTCCCGCCACACGGGGAAGGGCCGCGCCGTGCGCACGGGCGCCCTGGCGGCGCGCGGTAGCCTGCACCTGATCGCCGATGCGGACGGCGCCGCCCCGATCGAGGAGCTGGAGCGGCTGGAAGCCGCCATCCGCGAGGGCGCCGACCTCGCCATCGGCTCGCGGTTCCTCGCCTCCCGCGACCCGCGCTACCGCGTGCGGGCCCGCTGGCATCGGACCGTGCTGGGGAATACCTTCAATTGGGTCGTGCAGCGGCTGGGGATTCCCGGGATCACCGACACCCAATGCGGCTTCAAGCTCTTGCGCGCGGCCGTCTCGCAGGATCTGTTCTCGGTCTCGCGCATTGACGGGTACGGCTTCGATCTCGAGCTGCTCTACGTCGCCCAACGGCGCGGGTACCGGATCCGCGAAATCCCGATCAACTGGAGCGATCAGCCCGGCACCAAGGTCCGGGTTCTCCGGGACGGGCTCGCCATGTTGCGGGAGATACTGGCGGTGCGGCGGAACGACGCCAAGGGGCTGTACGCGAGCAGGACGAGCGAACGCTAGGCACGCCACGCGAGCCTCAGCCGATACCCTTGCGGTTCTGGCACCGGATGGCCAAATTCCTTTGCCTGGGACTGCCGCCGGGCCGCTCATCAACTCCCGGATGGCGACGCAACTAGAACGGAAGATGGAACGCTTTCAGCCGAGCGGGTGGCGCCGAGCAGGGACCCCGGCCGCCCGCAGCGGAAGGGGAGAGCAGGCCACAGGACCCGCTCGGCGACGGCCGTCCGTCAGCCGAGACTCTTCGGCGTCACGAGTTCGACCGCACAAAGATCCTGACCTTCGGGTCCCCATAGACCTCCAGCCAGCCGCGCGCCCGCGCCAGCGCCCCGTCCAGCGGCGTGCCCCGCCCGACCAGCGCCCAGTCCACCCGGTACTTGTCCAGCACTCTCAGGTCCGGGGAGGCCGTTCCTGCCAAGGCCATGTAGTCGCGGAAGATCCACCGGTCGCCGACCCGCCAGGCCGGCATGCGCCCGTCAATGAAGATCTTCTCCTCCGGAAGCCACCAGAGCAGGAACCCCCCATAGCCGTAGTCGTTGTACAGGCGCGCGCCGAGCCGGTCTCGGTTCGCGCGAATCCACTGGACAGCCTCGATCGGGTACTCGGTCTGCCGGAAATAGGCGGCCGGGTGCAGGCCACACTGGGCGACATGGACCAGGTGGTCGGGCCCCATGAGCCACATCGCGACCGCGACGGCCAGGGATGCGGCGAACTGGGCCAACTTCCCGCGCCTGCCTGCCACCACGGTCGCGAACCGCGCGCGCGCCTGCAGCGCCACCCCTGCGAGCGCCTCGGCGGCCAGCGGGGCGCTGAGCAGCAGGAAGAGGAGGACGTTCCGCCAGTGGCGGAGGGACAGCAGGAGGAAGACCGCCAGGATCACCCAGCGGACCGGCTCCACCCGCCGATAGCCGACCAGGCAGCCTAGCCCAACCACCGCCAGGTAGCCGACATAGGTCGCGCCGGCCTTGGTCGCCAGAGAGACCGGCTGCCACTCGTGCAGCATCTCGACCATGAACCGGTCGGATAGCGAGAGGGCGATCTCCTCATGCAGCCGCCACCCGTATGGATTGACGAGGGTCGCGAGCGCTGCGACGACGCTGACCCGCGCGAGGTGGCCGAGCTGCGGCCAGGCGAGGACCGGCTCATCGAGCCGGCTCGCGAAGGCAGGCCAGCGATCCGCCGCGAAGCGCACCAAGGCCGACACGACAAGAAGCAGGCCGATGGTGAAGAGGCCGGCTGTGAACCCGCCGTGGAGATTGGCCCACAGGAGGAACAAG
>CAZTUO010000330.1:0-3715 GCA_964616355.1 uncultured Nitrospira sp. | reverse complement strand
TGACAGGGCCTACCAGGCCGGGCTTTCTTTTATCCTACGAGTTCCCTACCATAGCAGGTTATGGCGGAGAAGAAAGCGAAAAAAGCTCCCGCACCGGGCGCCAAGCGGCGGCGCAAGCCGGCTGGCCAGGCTGCCGGGCTGGCCGCGACCGAGCTGCAGGCGGCTGCGCCGCCGGGCGAGGTCGCCGAGCTGCACCGGGCGATCGAAGGTGACGGCGGGAAGGTGCTCGCGGTCTATCGGGAGCCCTTCGGCGGCCGGTGGGTGCTGCTCGCCGCGCTCCCGATCGAGCTGGTCGAGCCCACCCCCTACCAGCGCACCCTCTCGGACACCCACGTGCGGAAGCTGGAGGCGGTGATCGGCAAGCTGGGTCGGTTCCTGGACCCGATCATCGCGGTGCGGGCGCAGCCACCGCGGGACAGCGGGGTCAAGTACTGGACCCCCAACGGGCATCACCGCCTCTCGGCCATGCGCACGCTCGGGGCGAAGAGCATCACCGCGATCGTCGTCCCCGAGGCGGCCGCCGCCTATCAGATCCTCGCGCTGAACACCGAGAAGGCCCACAACCTCCGCGAAAAAGCGCTGGAGGTGATCCGCATGTACAAGGAGCTGGCGCGCCTCGGCGCCGATGCCCGGGACGCGGCGACAGAGGAGACCTACGCGCTCGAGTTCGAGGAGCCCGCGCTGATCACCCTCGGCCTCGGCTATGAGGAGCGCCCGCGGTTCGGCGGCGGGGCCTACCATCCGATCCTCAAGCGCGTGGACGCGTTTCTCGCGCAGCCCCTTCACGAGGCGTTAGCCCTGCGCGTGCGGCGCGCGCGGACCCTCCTCGAGCTGGACGCGGTTGTTACGCAACAGATCGAGGCCCTCAAGGCTCGGGGCCTGACCAGCCCCTACCTCCGGAGCTTCGTGGTCGCGCGGATCAATCCCCTCCGCTTCCGGCCGAAGGAGGCGGCGCCGCTTTCCTACGACGAGGCCCTGGGTCGCATGGCGAAGGCCGCCGCCAAGTTCGATCCCGCCAAGGTGAAGGGCGAAGACCTGGCCGGAGCGGCTGGCCCCCCCGACGAAGTCGAGTGACAGGGCCATGGCGCCGGTCCCGCCCGTCTGGGGAACCATGCCCCGCAGCCGCGCGGATCCGCGCCCTCCTGGAGCGGGAGCAGGCGGCGGGCGTCGCCCCGTGGACCTGCGCTCTGTCCGGCCTGGCCGGGCCGTTGACATTGTGCCGGGTCCGGCGAGCATAATAGCCATCCGATTCAGCGAGCCGGCGGCCGGCCGGGCTCGCGCCGGGAGGGAAGTATGGGACTCGCGGACAACAAGTGCGTGCCTTGCCGCGGCGGCGTGCCGCCGCTCGCGCCCGCGCGCGTGAACGAGCTGTTGCAGGAGCTGAATCCAGGCTGGTCGGTCAACAAGGACGGGCACCTGGAGCGGCTCTACACGTTCAAGGACTTTGCCGAGGCGCTCGCGTTCGTCAACAAGGTGGGCGCGATCGCCGAGGAGGAGGGGCATCACCCCGACCTGCACCTTGCCTGGGGTAAGTGCAAGGTCGAGCTGTGGACCCACAAGATCAACGGGCTGACCGAGAGCGACTTCTACATGGCCGCCAAGGCCGACCGGGTGTTTGACGCGATGGTCACGGTGGCCCGCTGACGGCCGCATCGGATACAACGAGAGCGAGGGAACCGATGGACGGGGGGCAGGGCCGGCCGCCGGTGGCGCTGGTCAACATGCCGTTCGGCTACGCGAAGTACCCGTCCATCCAGTTGGGCACGCTCTCGACCCTGCTGAAGGCGCAGGGGATCGGCGTCCGCAGTCACAACCTCAACGTCTTCTTTGCCCACCGGATCGGGGTCGAGCTCTACGAGCTGATCTGCGAGAAGCGGGCCCTCTTCGGCGAGTGGCTCTTCTCCTACCTGCTGTTCCGGGACAGCCCCAAGCACGCCGACTATCCCCGGACGTTCAAGCCGGTCTTCGAGGAGCTTGCTCGGCAGAGCGGTGCTCCGATCGCGCACTTCGAGGAGCTGGCCACCCGGACCGCGCCGCAGTTCCTCGCCTGGGCGCTCACGTCGATTGACTGGGGGCAGTACCGGATCATCGGCTTCACCTCGACCTTCGACCAGAACGTCGCCAGCCTCACGCTTGCCAAGCTCATCAAGGATCTCTACCCGGCGGTCACAATCGTCTTTGGCGGCGCTAACTTTGACGGCGAGATGGGCCTCGAGCACCTCCGCGCCTGGCCCTGGATTGATTTCGTCGTGGTCGGGGAGGGCGAGACCGCCTTTCCGCCGCTCGTCCGGCTCATCCTGGAGGGCCGGGAGAGCCAGGACGCGGCCTACCCGCCGGGTGTGGCGTACCGCCGGGACGGCCGCATCCAGTTCCAGCCGAACCCGCACCTGTTCACGGAGTTCGACCGGATGGGCCCGCCGGACTACGACGACTACTTCCGCGACCTGGAGGAGGCCGGCGCAGGCCCGTCCAAGGGCCTGGACCGGATCCTCCTCTACGAGGGCTCGCGCGGCTGCTGGTGGGGCGAGAAGCACCACTGCACGTTCTGCGGGCTGAACGCGCAGAGCATGAAATTCCGCGCCAAGTCGCCCGAGCAGGTGATGCGCGACCTGGACGCGCTCTCCAGCCGCTACGACACGACCCGGTTCCGGCTCGTGGACAACATCATCGACATGAAGTACGTGGACAACCTGTTCGGGAAGTTCGCGGCCGAGCGGCTGGACCTGGACGTGTTCATCGAGACCAAGAGCAACCTCACCCGGCGGCAGATCCAGACGCTCGCCCAGGGTGGCGTCAAGTGCATGCAACCCGGTATCGAGAGCCTGAGCCAGGCCTCGCTCACCGCCATGGACAAGGGCGTCAGCCCGATGCAGAACATCCAGTGTCTCAAGTGGAGCCTCTACTATCGGATCGACATCTCCTGGAACATCCTGCTCGGCTTCCCGGGGGAGAGCGATGAGGACTACCTCCGGCAGATCCGCCTGCTCCCCGCGCTCTTCCACCTCCAGCCGCCCGAATCGGTTGGCCGGTTCTGGCTCGAGCGGTTCAGCCCGTACTTCATGCGGCCGCACCAGTATGGCATCCGGATCACCGGCCCGGGGTTGGCCTACGAATACGTGTACGATCCGCGGAAGGTGGACCTGAACAAGATCGCCTACGACTTCGAATACGAGCTGGAGTCGCGGGTGAGCCCCCATCTCTACGAGGAGCTGGTCGCCCTGGCCCAGGAATGGCGGCACCGGCATGCCTCGGACAACCGGCCGTTCCTCTACTACGCCAAGGCGCCGAGCTACGTCACGGTCTTCGAGGGGCGTGCGCCGGACCAGCCGAGCAAGCAGCGGTACGACGGGCTGGCGGCCTTCATCATTGACTACTGCAACGAGGCCCCCAAGAGTCTAGAGCAGATCCGGAGCGCCTGGCAGGCGCGCGAGGGGGGCGGCGCGGGCTCGCCGGAGGAGGCACTCGCGCTCCTGCTCGAGCGGCGGATCCTCTACGAGGAGAAGGGCAAGTATTTTACCCTGGCCCTTCCGATGAATCCCTACTTCTGACCGAGCCAAGGGGGCTGGCATGAAGGTCCTGGTGCTGGGGGCGGGCGGGCTCCTGGGCTCCAACCTCGTCCGCGCGCTCCTGGCCAAGGGCGACGAGGTCCGCGCGCTCGTCCGCCCCTCCAGCGCGGCGCGGCCCCGCCCGACCCTGAGCGGCCTCGCCCTCGAGC
>CAZTUO010000329.1:0-3733 GCA_964616355.1 uncultured Nitrospira sp. | reverse complement strand
CGTCCTCCCGCCACGCCGGCCGCACCTTCACCCAGAGATCGAGGAACACCTTGACGCCGAACAGCCGCTCCATCTCGATTCGCGCGTCCGTGCCGACCGCCTTCAAGCGCGCGCCCTGCTGCCCGATCACGATGGCCTTCTGGGACTCCCGCTCCACCCAGACCGTGGCCGCGATCCTGGCCAGCTTGGGCGACTCCGTGAACCGGTCAATCTCCACGGCGACCGCGTAGGGGACCTCCTCCCGGGTCCGCAACAGGATTTTCTCCCGGATGATCTCGGCCGCCAGCACGCGCAGGGATTGATCCGTGAGCGTGTCCTGCCCGTAGAGGGCCTCCCCCTCCGGCAGGACCTTGACCGTAAGGTCGAGCAGCCGATCGAGATTGTCGCCGGTCAGGGCGGAGAGCGGCACGATCTCGGTCCACGCGAACAGCCGGCTGTACGCATCAATCACGGGCAACGCGCGGGCCTTGTTGATCAAGTCTATCTTGTTCAGCAACAGGAACGAAGGACTGCCCCGGGGCGCCAGTGCGGCACGCACGTGCTCGATCACCAGCCGGTCCCCCGGGCCGGGCGGCCCGGTCGCTTCGGCCATGACGTACACCACGTCCGCCTCCCGCATGGTCTCCAGGGCGGTCCGGACCATCCGCTTGTTGAGCTGATGCCGGGGGCGATGCAGGCCCGGCGTGTCGAAGAACGCGATCTGGGCGTCAGGCCGGTGCACGACGCCCAGGATGCGCGTGCGCGTCGTCTGCGGCGTGTCCGTGACGATCGCGATCTTCTCCTGGAGCAGCGCGTTCAGGAGGGTGGATTTCCCCACGTTCGGCCGCCCGATGATGGCTACCGTGCCGGATTTCATGATGCTCAGTGAATAGCAGACCGCGCACAGCGAATAGACCGAGGACTCCGGGCAGTTCGTCAGTTGCCGTGGGCGGTTGGCTGTCGGCGGCTGGCTGTCGGGTCTTCCATCACCTGGTAGACCGTCTCGCCCTTGCGTACGAAGCCCAGCCGCTCGCGGGCCAGCTCCTCGAGCCGGGCCGGATCGTGCTCGATCCGGTCAATGTCCTTCCGCAGCTCGGCGTTCGTTCGCTGCAGCTCCTGAATCTCCGCCCGAAGCTGCTCAGCGTGCCGACGCATCGCGACGTATTTCTGGACCCCCATCTCATCGAAGAAGAACGACGCCACGAGGGCCGTCCCCACCGTCAGCCCCACGACCAGCGTCAGACGGCGCGCCCGCTGATGCCAGCGCTGCAAGGTCTTCCGGCTGCGGTTCCGTCTGGCCATCAGGCGCTCACACGCACCGCATCCCGACCGAGGTACACCGCGCCGGCACCCAGCTCTTCCTCGATCCGCAGGAGCTGGTTGTACTTGGCCACCCGGTCCGTCCGAGACAGCGACCCGGTCTTGATCAAGCCGGTGTTCAGGGCCACCGCGACGTCGGCGATCGTCGTGTCCTCGGTCTCGCCCGACCGATGGGAGACCACGGCGGTGTAGCCCGACCGCTTGGCCAGCTCGATCGCCTCGAGCGTCTCGGTCAGGGTCCCGATCTGGTTCAGCTTGATCAGGATCGAGTTCCCAATCCCTTCGCGGATCCCCTGCGCGAAGATCTCGACATTGGTAACGAAGATGTCGTCGCCCACGAGCTGCACCCGATCGCCCAGCCGCTCGGTCAGCATGCGCCAACCCTTCCAGTCCAGCTCGCTCAGCCCGTCCTCGATCGAGAGGATCGGGTACCGGTCCAGGAGGCGTGCGTAGTACCGGATCATCTCCTCCGAAGACCGCTCCGGCTGCTTTTCGGCTTCGAGCCGGTATCGCCCCTTCTCGTACAACTCGCTGGCCGCCGCGTCAAGGGCCAGCGCGACATCCCGTCCCGGCCGGTACCCGGCCGTCTCGATCGCCGCGACGAGGAGGCCCAGGGCTTCCTCGTTCGACGCCAGGTCCGGGGCGAACCCGCCCTCATCCCCGACCGCCGTGCTCAGGCCGCGCTTCTTCAGGATGCCCTTGAGCGTGTGAAACACCTCGGTCGCCATGCGGAGCGCCTCGCTGAACCGGCTGGCCCCGACCGGCATGATCATGACCTCCTGGAGGTCGAGCCGGTTGTCGGCGTGCGCCCCGCCGTTGATGATGTTCATCATCGGCACCGGGAGCACCCGCGCGTTCGCGCCGCCGAGGTACCGATAGAGGGGCTGTCCGGTTTCCGCGGCCGCCGCGCGGGCCACGGCGAGCGACACGCCGAGGATGGCGTTGGCGCCGAGCCGGCCCTTGCCCTTGGTGCCGTCCAGCGCGATCATCGCGCGGTCCACCGCCGCCTGATCGAGCGCCTCCATCCCGAGCAGCCGCGGCGCGATGGCCTTGCTGATGTTGGCGACCGCCTTGGAGACGCCCTTGCCGAGCCAGCGCCGCTTGTCGCCGTCCCGCAGCTCGATCGCCTCCTTCTCGCCGGTAGAGGCGCCCGAGGGCACGGCCGCCCGCCCGCGGGCCCCGCTCTCCAACACCACGTCCACCTCGACCGTCGGGTTTCCCCGCGAATCCAGAATCTGCCGCCCCTTGATCTCCCGAATCGCGCTCATCCCGCCAGCTTCCGCTTCAGCAGCTCGTTCACCTTGCCCGGGTTCGCCTTCCCGCCTGAGGCCTTCAGCACCTGCCCGACGAAGAACCCCAGCACCTGCTCCTTCCCCGCCCGGTACTGCGCCACCTGGGCCGGGTTCTTCTCGATGGCCTCGATCACGAGTTTCTCCAACGCCCCCTCGTCCGACACCTGCGCGAGGCCCCTCTCCTTGACGAGCGCCTCCGGCTCCCTCCCGCTCGCATAGATCTCCGGGAAGATCTCCCGGGCGACCTTCAAGCTGATCGTCCCGTCCGCGACCAGCGTCAGGAGGCTCACCAGCCGTTCCGGGCTGACCGGCGAGGCGGTCACCGGTGTCCCGCTGTTGTGCAGCTCCCGGAGGAGGTCGCCCATGATCCAGTTGCTCACCGTCTTCGGATGCGGGAAGAGCCGCACGCAGGCCTCGAAATAGTCGGCGAGCGGGCGCGACCCCGTGAGCACCCCCGCGTCGTACTCGGGCAGCCCGTACTCCGCGACGAAGCGCCGCTGCCGCGCCGCCGGCAGCTCGGGCACCGTCTTCCGCAGCGCCTCGATCCACTCCTCGGAGATGGGGAGCGGCACGAGGTCCGGGTCCGGGAAGTACCGGTAGTCGTGAGCCTCCTCCTTGCTGCGCATGACGGCGGTCTCGCCCTTCTCCGGATCCCAGAGCCGCGTCTCCTGCACGACCCGCCCGCCCTCGCTCAGCACCTTGGCTTGCCGCTTGACCTCGTACTCGATCGCCTCCTTGACGAACCGGAAGGAGTTGATGTTCTTCAGCTCGACCTTCGTGCCGAGCGCAGTCGTCCCGGCCGGTCGTAGCGAGAGGTTGGGCTCGCAGCGCAGGCTGCCCTGCTCCATGTTCCCGTCGCAGACCTCTAGATACATCAGGATGTCCCGGAGGAGCTTCAGGTAGGCCACCACCTCGTCGGCCGAGCGCAGGTCCGGCTCGGTGACGATCTCCAGGAGGGGCGTGCCCGCGCGATTGAGATCCACGCGGCTCCCGCCACCCCCTTCGTGGAGGTTTTTCCCGGCGTCCTCCTCCAGATGCGCGCGGCGGATGCGCACGGTCCGCACGGCGTCGCCCACCCGCACGTCGAGGTGCCCGTGCTCTCAGAGAGGCGCCTCGTACTGCGAGATCTGGTAGCCCTTCGG
>CAZTUO010000328.1:0-3755 GCA_964616355.1 uncultured Nitrospira sp. | reverse complement strand
TCACGACGGGCACGTTGGGATCGCCCGCCGCGATGGCCCCCAGGTCGATGGCGAAGACGGCTTCCGTGAGCGCGCCCCCTTCGACATCGGGGTGCAACTTCACCAGGTCCGTCCACGGGCGAAGGGCTCGTGTGCTCATCAACGGCTCTCCTTGCGACTCATTTGCCCGGCATGTTTCGGGTCGCTTATGTGATTGTTCCCTGTTTGCCGCCGTCGTTTCGGCTCACTTTTCGGCTCACGATCCGAGCCGAAAGCTCGTTTTCTCGGCAGGCCATTTACGGGCCACGCGGGCCACGCGCGGGCCATTGCAGGCCACATGATTCATCCTTTCAGCTTTTCTACTGGCTTTCCTGAGCCAACCTGCGGGACTGCTAGAACGTACCAAAAATTGTTTCCCCCGCCTTTCCTCATCAGGATGCGTCTTCTTACCATGTCGTTCAAATCTCTCTTGGCGGTACGTTCGGTCGAGTCGGTCACCGCCTCATACTCCGCACGTGTGATGCGTCCCTTCTCGGCAACATGCCTGAGCGCTTTCTTTTGTCGCTCGTTCAACTCCATCCAGGCAGTGCTCTGCTCGATGGGCACGCTTTTTCGGAAAGTGATTCGAAACGCGTCACCAGCAGACTCGAACTCCGGCTCCGGCATACCGGCGTCCCGGCAATCGTTGATCATTCGGCGTGTTCCGGTGCCAAACTGTTCGATGTACTTGATGAGGAAGAAAGCGTCGGCGACAAGCTTGTTGCGCGGCATCGACTCGTGCGGTCCTTTCAGGTCTTCCACGCTCAGGCCGCTCGGCAGCGTTCCCGGGTTCGACACGACCAGGCTGTTATCGAAGATTCGGACCTGAACATTGCCGCTGCTTGCGTAATCGCGATGGCACACTGCGTTGGTGATCGCCTCGCGAACCGCGTCCAGCGGATACTCCCATTGTTCGGTCCGTTCCAGTTTGCCCTCGATCCGTACCGCCATGCTCGTGTTGCGCCGCACGAACGCCATCGCGTCCTCGACTTGGCCGATGATGTCTCCTTCGATCACCTTCATATCGAGGAACTCGGTTTCGTCGTCGCCTTTGAACCGGGCACACCGCAGCTTCGCCTGTACAAGAAACCGCTGGGGATCCCTGCCGAATAACAGCAGCGCGGCAACGGTTAATTGACCGTCGTGCGTCAAATGCAACTGCCGGAGGGCCTGTTCGACCGGCGTCTGGGGATCAACCTGCCATTGCCGCTCAGTCCTCGCGCGACTCAGGAATCTCCCTACCTTTTCCGCGTCAATGTCATCAAACGTTGCGTCTGCCCGCGCAGTCTGATCCCACGTCACCCCGCGCGTGGCAAGGTACAGCTCGGCGATCTCGCTGGCCGACAGCACCTGATTGGTCCTTCCCGATCGTCGGAGCGCTCGGTGGAAGGCCATGACCGGCTTGGTCGCGCTTTCCGCCACCTCGACTACGACCACCGTATGGCGGTTGTCCTGTCGAGTCGTGATACTCGGTACGATCTTCGGACTGGTGTTCTGCGCGATCTTGTTTGCGAGGTCTTCGAGCGTACCCTTGCCGATCTGCACGCCCACCACACGACCATCGTCACCAACGCCGACGTAAATGCGTCCGCCGCGGGCCGTGGCAAAGGCCGCACAGGTCTCGACGATCTCCCTCCACTCGCCGAGGGAGCGCTTGAGTTCCACGATCTCGCTCTCGGCAGGGATGGAGATGCGCTGAGGCAAGGCGTGCTTCATGTCGCACCCCTCCCCCTTTCGAATAGCGTGCCTTCATCGGCCGCGAGCCGCTGATCGATCAGCGCCCGCCAGTTGGCGACCAGCTTCTTCAAGGCCGATTGCTCGGCGGCCGTTGTGACTACCGAGTGCTCCGGCCCGTTGTCCTTCTTGCCCGCCAGGGTGGTTCCGGCCAGGGCCTGGGCCACCAGACGCAGGCGCTCCCGGTCCGGCCGGGCCTCGTCGAGGAACCGGGTGAGGTTGCGGGGCTGGTTCTCGACGAGCCACAGGATACGGTGGAGCGCGTCGATGAGGGGGGCTGGCGCGCTGCCGTCCTCCGGCAGGCCCAGTTTCTCGTCCTGCCCTCGCTCGGTGAAGTCCCGCAGCCGGTACTTCCCCTTCTTCTTCTCGACCAGGGCGTGCCGTCCGGTTGAGAGGCCATTCTGACCGTCAAGCTCCACGTTCTGCCCGTAGGTGAAGACGATGGCCTCGCCGGCCTCCATCTCGGCCGCCTTGTAGGCGTAGCGCCAGAGCACATAGAAGCGGCTCGGACCGTCCACGGCGGCGACACCGCTCCCCGGCATCCCGAAGATCTTCTCCAGGAGCGTCTCGAGGACCACGCCTTCCACCTCGGCGAGGAACTTCTCGGCCGGGACTTCCTCGCCGTTGGCGTACTCCACGCGGGAAAAGCGGGTGTATGCGCGCAAGCCCGCCCCGACCGCTGCGATCACGAGGTCCGCGCCCGTGATCCCCATCTTCCAGAGCGAGTCCACGCGCTCGCGGACGATCTTCTCTAGCTCGGGGCGAACCGCGTCCTCGTAAGAGCCGGTCTCTGCCCCTTCCCGTTTGCGCGCGACCAGGAAGATGCTGGAGGCGAGCGCAGCCGATTCCATGCCACGAAGCCGGGAGGCCATCTCGGTGTCGAGCGGCCAGGCCTCGGTCACGGTGAATCCCGCCTGCCGAAGCGCATCCACCAACGTGGACCAGCCGAGAGTGGTTTTGTGGGCGTAGACCACCACAAGCGGCGCGCCGGGTTTGAGGACGCGGTTCGCCTCGGCGAACGACTGGCCCATCATCTGCTCGTAAGCCGCCCGCGCCTTCTCCTTGCTGCCGCCGTGACGGACCGCATCTGCAACGGCTTCCTGCTTCTTGGGCGTGCCTCCGGTGGCGAAGTGCTCCGGATAGAGATGACCGATGGTGCGCTTGAGCCAGACGTAGAAGAAGTCCGAGATGTCGGCGTAGGGGACGTTGTCGTAGTACGGCGGGTCGGTGACGACGGCGTCGAAGGAGGTGTCGGACCAGGGGAGCGCCGTCGCCGAGCCGCGGCTGACGGTGGCGGCACCACCGTTAGCCGAACAGATCATTTCAATGGCGGCCGGGATGTCTTCAACGATTGCAACCCAGCTCGCACCCGCTGAATTGAAGGGGCTCGTCTCCGAAAAGTCCCAAGTCATGGGCAATGCTTGACGGCCAAAGGAGTTCTTGACTCCCCGCCCACCAGTGTAGTTCCACACGCACTGGACGGAGCAGAAGTCGCTCAGCTTGTCGACCATCGCTCCCAAATACGTCGCCACCGCCTTGGCCCGGTCTTCGTCGACGCCTGCCTGCCGCATGGCTGCCTGCGCCTGCCGCACCGCCGCCGCGAAGCTGAGCAGGCAGAGCATCTGGCGGGGGGTGAAGAGGTCGCCCCAACTCCGTACGCCGTAGGGTTGGACGCGGAATCCCAGCGTTCCTGGTTTAGGCATCGGCTCGTTCGGTACCGTGAGCCCCGTCCGCTGGCACAGCGCTTCGATGCGCTTTTGAATCTCCTCTTCTGGTGGCACAGGCATCTTGCCTGTGTTTTCCAACAGGCTAGAAGCCTGTTCCACTGACAGGTACACCTTCCCTTGCCTTCCCGGCCGGGCGCAGACGATGGCCATCATCTGCTGGCCCATGCGCTGGGCGCATCCCTCGGCCTTGACGTAGTCGCTGTCCGCCACGGTCCCACAAAACGGGCAGGTGGCGTTGCCGCCCTTGGAGAAGCCCGCCGGATCGAAGCCGAGGCC
>CAZTUO010000327.1:0-3793 GCA_964616355.1 uncultured Nitrospira sp. | reverse complement strand
AGGAAGGAGGCCATGGCCGGCGGGAACGCAGTCGGATGTCCAACTAAATAGGCAGTCTAAAATCCGCACACGGGGAGGAACCGCTAGGAGCGCTTAGCATGGGTCGTCCCTGCATCGGTTGGGGCTCCACCGGCCGCTTAGCGGAACTTCGGCTCCCGCTTCTCTACGAAGGCCCGAAGCCCCTCCCGAACTGTCTCCGAGCCCAGGTGCTCCAGGGCGACTTGGAGCTCGAACTGGGCGGCTGTGGCAGGATGGGTGACCGAGCCGTGATTGGCGATGAGCTTCATGCGAGCCAGCACATCGGGAGCCTTGGCTGCCAGCGTCCGGCATAGCTCCTGTAGCGCCTCCTCCAGCTGATCATCGGGCACCACCCAGTTGGCGAGGCCCATGCGGTAGGCGTCCTCAGCTGAGATCAACTCCCCGGTGAAGAAGAGGCGCTTGGCGTTGGACAGGCCCACCCGCGCAGGGAGGCGGTGGCCGGTACCCCCCAAGGGGAGGAGGCCGAAGTTCGCGTGGCCGTCGGCGAACCGCGCGCTTTGGGCTGCCACAACCAGGTCACACGCACAAACCAGCTCCATGCCTCCGGCCACGCACACCCCGTTCACGCCCGCCACGACTGGCAGGGGCAGCTCCTCGATCTCCCTGAGGAAGGCTAAGGCCTCCCGGAGAAAGGCCTTGAAGTCGGTGGTGATGCCATCCTCTATGAGGCGCCGCAGCCACTTGAGGTCGGCCCCCGCGCAGAAGGCGCGTCCCCGGCCAGTGATGACGAGGGCCACAGGCCGCTCCTCCCGAGCCCGCCCGATAACGGCCCGAAGCTCTTGCACAGCGGCCTCGTCCATGGGGTTCATCTTCTCGGGCCGATTCAGGATGGCCCACAGCGCCCCCTCTCGCTCCTCCACAAGGATCGCGGAACCGCTCATTTGCTCCCTCCGGTTACTGTTCTGACCGGGCAGTTCAGCAAACATATATCAGACCTTTGGGTCGACCCGCAACCAGAGAGTGAGGCCTTCTTGCTGATGGCGGGTCACCATGCCCCTGGACTCGGCGAATGCGAGGTGGGCCAGCGTCTCCGAAAGAGCGGCAAGGCGGTGGAGCGGGGGGAGGTTCCCGAAGATCGCAGGCACGATGGCCATGGCCGTTTGGGGGCGGCGGCCGAGGGCGTCTACGGTCGCCAGGAGCCGGTAGGAGTGGTGGCGCTCGAGCTGCCGGATGCGGCGGACGGGGTCCGGGAAGGGGTCGCCGTGGCCCGGGAGGGCGAGCCTGGGTTCTCGTTCGGCTAGCTTTCGGAGGGAATCAAGGTAGTCCCCGAGTGGGTTGGGGGGCCCCCAGGGGACAAGGCCGACGTGGGGTGTGATCTTTGGGAGAAGGTGGTCCTGTGTAATGAGGATCCGCTCGGCGGGCAGAAGGAAGCAGCAGTGGCCAGGGGAGTGGCCTGGGGTGTGGAGGATCTCGAGCAACCGCCCTCCTAAGTCAAGGATCTCTCCGTCCCGCACGAAGCGGTCCGGCACAGTTGGGCGGTAGGCCGCGGCAGTGAACAGCGAGCGATAGGCCTTCTCCAGAAGCAGCCCCCCGTGCCGGACAAGGAACTCTGGCGCCTCCTCCGACCACAGGCCGCGGAAGATGTGCTCCAGGTCCTCGCGATGCGCGAGGAGCTCCGCCCGTGTGCGCTCCCGGACGAGTGCGGACATCCCGTAGTGGTCGGGGTGGAAGTGGGAGATCGCCGCCACCTCCAGGTCCTTCCACCCCAAACCCACCTCTTGGAGCGCCGCCTGCAGCGCTTGGGAAGCCGTCTCGCTGTGCATGCCCGTGTCGACAAGGCACCAATGGTCACGCCCGCCGACTAAGTAGACGTTTACAGTCCGCAAGCGCTCGGCCCCCGGAGCCCTGGGGAGGGGCAATGCTACTCGCCAGAGCCTGGGGGCGACCTCCTGCGCCAGGCCCCCTACGGCCCTACCCGTGGAGCCTGTCGTGGACTTCGAAGGCCACGTCGACGTCCACGACCCAGTGGGCCACCTCCCCTCCCTCAAGCTCTGCTCGGACGTTCACGAGCTGCGCCCTTCGGAGCCCCTCCAACGTGACGGAGGCTCGGCGGATGGCCAGCCGGATGGCGTCCTCGATCCCGTTCGGAGAGGTGCCCGTAAGCCGGATCGTCTTCTCGACCATTCGTCCCTCCTTCGCCTGGAGTGCCCGCATCCATTGTAGGGAGGGTCTTGTGCCCACGTAGCGCCGTTACCAGCCCGGTGCGCTCTGCCTTGCTAGAGCGAAGGGCCGCTCCTTGAGGTAGCCGTGTGAGGGATCCATCGAAGCCGGCGGCTGCGTTGCCTACGGAGGCAGTCATTGCCGCGGGCGATGGCCCGGCTCGGCCCCGGCCTCTCACCGGCTGCTCAGAAACGGTCCCTCCACACCGAGTCGATTGTGACCCAGCGGCAGTTTCTTACCTGTATGGTGAGCACAGCGCGGGAGCCCATCCGGTTGCCGGGACCGAACGTGAGCGGCGCGAATTGGCCGCCGTCCCACCCGCGCAGGCTCTCCATGCCGGCCACGAACGACTCCCGGGTGGGCGCGGGCCCCGCCCTGCGCATCGCCTCGGCCCAGACGTTCGCCAGGCCCCAGCCCAGCACGGCCACGTCGTCGTCGAGAGCATCCGGGTTGTTAGGGTAGTACTTGCGCATGGCCGCCTGATACCGCTGGCCGTTGGGGCTCTCCAGGGTGCGCCAACTCGACATCGTGATTATCCCCTCGGTCTTGCATCCCGACGCGGTGTTCGTTACCTCGAAGTTAAAGCTGTTGCCCGTGCCCGTCCAGATCGGTCTGTAGCCGATGGTGTCCGCATCGCGGAGGATGCAGACGGCGGCCAGGGGGGCGGTCGCAATCCACACAACCTGTGCCCCAGCGGTCTGAAGCCTGGAGACCTCGTTGAGGCAGGTGGTCGGGGTCTCGCTAACTTGCTGGGTGACCACGATGTTGAGGCCCGCCTCGGACGCCTTCTCCTTGAAAGACGCTATAGCGGGCTTGAGGTCTGGGGTGTCCTGAAAGATGATGCCTACCCGCTTGGACTGGGCATTGAACTTGGCGACCATGAACCGGGGCAGGAGCTCCGCCTGGGTTTGCAGGAAAGTCGTTATTGGAAATGCATATCGGAGCCGCAGCGCGGCCGCCCGGTCTGCGTTCACAAAGAGGTAGGGGACGCGGTTCGACTCCAAGAACTCGTGGATCGCGGCGAAAGCATTGAAGACTATCGTCCCGACGCCAAAGGCCTTGCTCACCAGGTCCTTGGCGCTAGCCAGCGCCAGGCTGGGATTGTTGTAGCCGTCGTCGCCGAAGATGGGTACGAGCTTGCGCCCGTAGATGCCCCCGGTGGCGTTCACCTCGCTGAAAGCGGCCCGAATCGCGGGCTCCACGTTCCGTGTCAGTGCCCCGTATGCGCCGCTCCGCGCGTAGATGAACCCGATCGTTATGGTGTCCTTGGTGACCCCCACCTCGCCCTGGTAACTGCCGGAGACCGGAGCCTGCGGACCCCCCCCGGGCCTGAGGGTGGCGGCTCCCGCGCCGGCTCCCCGCCTCTCCTGCTTGCCAGGTTCGGTACCCGTGGTGGGAGCTCCTGTACCTGCAGGGCTCGCCACCTGCTCGCCTGGTCCCAGCATCTCCGCCCCGGAGGCCACACCCGCGCCCCCGCCTGCTCTGCTCGGGGCCTTGCCTCTCCTCACGAGAGCTGCAGAGCTCGCGACGGTGAGCAGAAGTGCCAGAATGCAGAGCCCTACCCGGCCTGCTTTCGGTACACGCAACTCCGACA
>CAZTUO010000326.1:2384-3801 GCA_964616355.1 uncultured Nitrospira sp. | reverse complement strand
CCACGGCCGCCCGCCGGGAGGCGGAGCGGACGTCCCTGACGAACCCGGCGCGCGGCCTGGTTCCAGAACAGCCTGCCGCACGCCCTGCCGGAGGCCGGGCTGCTCGCCGCCTGCCGCGGCCGGCCCCGCCGCGCCCGGGCCCTGCTCGAGCGCAGCCTCGCGGTGGCGCGCGCCCAGGGAGCCCAGTACGAGCAGGCGCAGACGCTCCTCGCCCGGGGGCTGGTCGGCCTGGAGTCGGGCTGGCCGGACGCGGCCCAGGATCTCGCCCAGGCACACCAAACCTTCCGCAGCCTGGGCGTGGAGGGGGTCCCGCGCCGGCGGCAGGGGGACCTCGAGCGCGGCGGGGAGGCGAAACCCGTGACCCTCTCGTTGGCGGAGCGGTTCGACACGGTGCTGGACATGGGCCGGCTGCTCGCGTCTGCCCTCAGCCGGGAGAAGATCTTCACCGCCGTCCGCGAGGCGGCGCTCACCCTGCTGCGCGCGGAACGGGGCCGCGTGATCGAACTCCTCACGGAGCACGATCGCGTCGAGATCCGGACGGTCGCGGGCGAGCCCGACGACGCCCTGAACCAGGCCGTCGCCGCGCAGATCCTGGCGAGCCCGCGGCCGGCCATCCTGACCCGAGACCTGGCCGACACCGGCAGCGCGGCCGCGGCCCTCCAGGAGGAGCAGGCCGTCCTCTGCGCCCCGATCCTGGTACGCGGCCACGTGATCGGAGGATTCTACGTCACGCACCGCCGGGTGGAGGGGCTTTTCGGCGAGAGCGAGATCCGGCTGGCGGAGTACATTAGCGTGCTGGCCGGCACCGCCCTCGAGAACGCGGAGGGCTTCGCGGAGCTGCAACAGACCCACCAGGAATTGCAGGTGCGGGTCGAGGAGGCGGCGCTCAACGTCGAGATCAGCGCCGCGGTGCTCAAGTCCGGAGACCTGCCGACGATCCTGCAAGCGTGCGCGGACATCGTGCTCCGGCATTTCCACGCCCTGCTGGTCCGCGTGTGGACCTACCGTGAGGCGCGGGGGACGCTCGAGCTGCAGGCAAGCGCCGGCCGGCTCGCCGCGGGCGGCGCGTCGCCAGACCACCCCCTGCTGGATCTCTCGGAGCTGGACCGGCTCGCCCGCGCGCGGCAACCCTACGTCGCCCCCTGCGCACCGGACAACCGCCTCGTCCGCCACAGGGCTGCCGCCGATTCGAAGGAGCTCACCTCCATCGCCGCCTATCCGCTGGCCGTGGAAGAACGGGTCGTGGGCATCATGGCCATGGTCACGCGCCAGGAGCCCAGCGACGCGATCGTCCGGAAGCTGTCCCTGGTCGCGGAGCCGCTGTCGCAGTGCATCATCCGGAAATGGGCGGAGCAGGAGATCCGGGCCCTGAACGAGGAGCTGGAGGCGGCCAAGCAGGCCCTGGAGCGGGATCTCT
>CAZTUO010000326.1:440-2326 GCA_964616355.1 uncultured Nitrospira sp. | reverse complement strand
GGCCGACTCCCCGACGCTGACCAACGCCATTCCTCGGATCCTGCAGGCGATCTGCGAACGGTTGGACTGGAAGCTGGGCGCCTTCTGGCAGGTGGATCGGTACGCCGGGCTGATCCGCTGCACCGACCTGTGGCACGCGGCGCGCGGCGATGGGATGGCGGAGTTCGACGCCGCGAGCCGCACCACCGCGTTCGCGCCGGGCATCGGGCTGCCCGGGCGGATCTGGGCGTGGCGCCAGCCGGTCTGGGTCCCCGACGTGCGGGAAGACCCGAACTACCCGCGGGCCGCGGCGGCGACGCGGGCGGGCTTGCACGCGGCGTTCGGCTTTCCGATCCTGAGCGGCAGCGAGGTCCTCGGCGTCATCGAGTTCTACAGCGACGCGCTTCAGGAGCCCGATGACGACCTCCTCCGCATGATGGCCGCGGTCGGGAGCCAGATCGGCCAGTTCATCGAGCGGAAGCGCGCGGAGGAGGGCCTGCGCGAGAGCGAGGAGCGGTACCGCACGGTCGCGGAAACGGCCGCGGAGGCCATCATCACGATTGACGAGACCAGCACCATGGTCTTCGTGAACCGGGCCGCCGAGCAGATCTTCGGCTATACCGCCCAGGAGATGCTGGGCCAGAAGCTCACGCTGCTCATGCCGGAGCGGCTGCGCGCGGCTCACGAGCGCAGCATGGCTCGGTACCTCACGACGAACCAGCGGCACCTGGCCTGGGAACGCGTGCACCTGCCCGGCCGTCACAAGAGCGGGCGGGAGATCCCGCTCGAGCTGGCCTTCTGGGAATTCACCCAGCAAGGCAAGCGCTTCTTCAGCAGCATCGTGCGGGACATCACCGAGCGGGTCCAGGCGGCGGAGCTCCGCACCCGCCTGCTCGAGCAAGTCATCTCCGCCCAGGAGGAAGAACGGCGCCGCATCGCGCGCGAGCTGCACGACGAGACCGGCCAGGCCCTCATGTCGCTCCTGGTCGGCCTGCACACGATCGAGAGCGCCCCCTCGCTGGCCGAGGCGCAGGCACAGGCCGGGCGGTTCCGGCGGGTCGCCGCGCAGGCGCTCGACGAGGTGCGCCGTCTGGCGATCGGCCTGCGCCCCAGCGTGCTGGACGACCTCGGGCTGGCGGCCGCCCTCGAGCGCTACGCGACCGAGTACAGCCAGGCCTACGGCATCGCCGTGGACCTGCACGCGCCGGGCCTGAACGAAGCGCGGTTGCCCCCGGCGCTGGAGATCACGCTGTACCGCATCCTCCAGGAGGCACTCACCAATATCGCCAAGCACGCGGGCGCCACACTCGTGAGCATCGTGGTCGAGCGGCAGCCCGGCCAGGTGCGGGCGATCATCGAGGACGACGGCTGCGGCTTCGACGTGGACGCGGCGCTGCAGATGTCTCGCACCACCAAGCACCTGGGCCTCCACAGCATGCGCGAGCGGGCCGGATTGGTGAACGGGACGATCGCCATCGAGTCCACGTCCGGCCGGGGCACGACCATCTACGTCACGATCCCGGTGGAGGAGCCACGCCATGGGCAAGATTAGGGTGCTGATCGCCGACGATCATGCGGTCCTGCGGGCCGGACTCCGGATGCTGGTCAACGCCCAGCCCGACATGGAAGTCGTCGAGGAAGCCGCCGACGGGGCCATGGCCCATCAGAAGGCGGTCGAGACGAACCCGGACGTGGTGCTGATGGACATCACCATGCCGGGGCGGAGCGGCATCCAGGCGATCGAGGACATTCGCCGGGACTGCCCGCAGACCAAGGTCCTGATCCTCACCATGCACGACGACCCGGCCTATGTCCGCTCGGTGCTGGCGGCCGGCGGCGCCGGCTACGTCATCAAGAAGGCCCCGGACCTCGACTTGCTCGCCGCGATCCGCGCCGTCTACCGGGGG
>CAZTUO010000326.1:0-410 GCA_964616355.1 uncultured Nitrospira sp. | reverse complement strand
TTCGTGGACCTGACGCTCGCGGACGGGGTCGCTCAGGACATCCTGGGTAGAAAAGCCTTGAACAGCAAGGTCCGCGAGGGCCGGCCCATGAGCCTGCTCAGCCAGCGCGAGCGCGAGGTGCTCTGCCTCGTCGCGCAGGGCTACATGAACCGCCACATCGCCGAGCGCCTGCGCCTCAGCGTGAAGAGTGTCGAGACCTACCGCTGGCGGATCGCTGAAAAGCTCGGGCTACGTAGTCGCGCCGATCTCGTCCGCTACGCCCTGGAAGTCGGCCTCCTGGCGCCCGGGACCATCCCTCCAGGCGAGGACAGTTGACCGGTCTCGCCCTCCCCTCGCGTCCCCTGTCTCCCTGACAGCCCCTCTTGTATATGGAGGGCTAATTGATGAATCCTCGTCGTCGGATGCATGCG
>CAZTUO010000325.1:3594-3810 GCA_964616355.1 uncultured Nitrospira sp. | reverse complement strand
TGATCCGCAGGGACAACCCCTCCTCGGGCTGGATGCGGAGCGTCAGGAGGTTGGGGGCCTGGGGCGCGGCGGGATCGGCGTTGAACAGGATCCTCGGGATGTCCTTAAACTGCACGGCCACCTCGGTCGAGCGCTTCGGCAACGCCTTGCCGGTGCGCAGATAGAACGGGACGCCGGCCCAGCGCCAGTTCTCGAGGAACAGCTTGAGGGCGACGT
>CAZTUO010000325.1:0-3541 GCA_964616355.1 uncultured Nitrospira sp. | reverse complement strand
CGGTACCCCCGGACCTCCACCCCGCGAATCTTGCCCGGGCCGTACTGGCCCCGCACCGTATAGCGCTCCACGTCCGGGCCGACGATCGGCCTGAGGCAGCGCAGGACGTCGATGCGCGCGTTGCGGACCACGTCCGGGTGGAGGGAGTAGGGCGGCTCCATCGCCACGAGACACAGCAACTGGAGCAAGTGGTTCTGGACCATGTCCCGCAGCGCGCCGGTGCCCTCGTAGTAGGTGGCCCGGGAGCCCACGCCTTCCTCTTCGCTCACCGTGATCTGGACGTGATCAATGTACTTGTTGTTCCAGAGCGGCTCGAAGATGCTGTTGGCGAACCGCAGCACCATGATGTTCTGGACCGTTTCCTTGCCCAGGTAGTGGTCGATGCGGAAGATTTGGGATTCATCGAAGACCCGCCCGAGCGTCTCGTTGATTGCCTGGGCTGACTGGAGGTCGTGCCCGATCGGCTTCTCGACGATCACCCGGCAGAACGGCTGGGCCGCCGCCGGAGGCCCGACCAAGCCGGCATGGGTCAGGCCCTCGCAGGCCGCTTCGATGAAGGTCGGCGGGATGGCCAGGTAGAAGATCCGGTTGCCCGGCAGGTGCAGAGCCGCCTCGATCTGTGCGAGCCTGTGCTTGAGCCCCTCGTAGTCCTTGGGGGCCTCGATCGAAGCGACGACGTAGAAGAGGCGCCGCTCGAACTCGGCCCACGGGCCGTCTGCCACGGCCTGCCGGGAATACCTCGTGATGCCCTCGCGGGCCGCAGCGCGGAAGCCCTGGTCGCCGAGCGGTTTCCGACCGATCCCGAGCACCGCGTAGTTGGACGGCAGCAATCCGTCGAGGAGCAGGTTGTACACGGCGGGAAGCAGCTTCCGCTTGGCAAGGTCGCCCGACCCGCCGAAGATGACGAGCGTGCAGGGCTCGGGGAGAAAGGCGCGGCTGGGCTCACTGGGCATCGGTCGCTCCTCGGTGATCGGCCCGCGTCGCCTTGGCCTCAGCGCCGGACCGCATGGCCGCCGAAGGCGTTGCGCAGCGCGGCCAGCAGCTTCTCGGCAAACGATTCCTCCTGGCGGGACCGGAAGCGCGTGAACAACGCCGCGGTCAAGGTGGGGACCGGGACGTCCTTCTCGATCGCGTCGAGAATCATCCAGCGCCCCTCTCCGGAATCCTGCACATAGCCCTTGATGCCGTCGAGCCGCGGGTCCTTCGCCAGCGCGCCGGCGGCCAGCTCGAGCAGCCAGGAGCGCACGACGCTTCCGTGCATCCACAGGTCGGCGATGCGGGCGAGGTCGAGCTTGTAGTCGCTCCGCGCCATCAGCTCGAAGCCTTCGGCGTAGCCCTGCATCATGCTGTACTCGATGCCATTGTGAATCATCTTGACGTAGTGTCCGGCGCCGGTGCCGCCCACGTGCGCCCAACCGCGCTCGGGCGCGAGCGTCGTGAAGATCGGCTCCAGCCGCTTCACCGGCGCCTCTTCGCCGCCCACCATCAGGCAGTAGCCGACCGTGAGGCCCCAGATGCCGCCGCTGGTCCCCACGTCCACGTACTGGATCCCTCGCGCCGCGAGGGCGGCGGCGCGGCGGACATCGTCGTGATAGCGGGTGTTGCCCCCGTCCACGACCGTGTCGCCCGGCTGGAGCAAGGCCGCGACAGCCTGCACCGTTTCCTCGGTCGGCGGGCCCGAGGGAACCATGATCCAGACCGCCCGGGGCGGGCTGAGCTTCTGCACCAAGTCGGCGAGCGAGGCGGCACCGACACAGCCCTGCGCCTCCGCCTGCGTGATCAGCTCGGGGTTGCGGTCGTACGCCACGACGCGGTGCTGGTCGCGCCGCAGGCGCGTCACCATGTTCATGCCCATCTTGCCGAGGCCGACGAATCCGATTTCCATGGCCCTCCTCTCTATGCCTGGACGCCTGGCCGGCGCCGAGACCCAATCCTATCACACCCGCCGGTCAGGGGCCTGCTCTTTCACGATAGCCGTTTTTTCTAGGCCCTCGCGGCCGGCGCGGTGTACGCTGGGCCGATCCACCGGGAGGAGGGGCGAGCATGTTTCTGGCGCAGGGGCACCTCCGTGTGGCCGGAGTGCTCGGGGTGCTGCTTGGGCTGTCGCTCTCGGGGGCGGCGGCGCAGGCTCCGACGGACGAGGCGGCCTACGAGCAGAACTTCTCGAAGGGGCTCGTCGCGCTGGGCGACGGCCGCCTCGAGGAGGCCGAGGCGTGGTTGACGACCGCGCTGATGGCGAAGCCCGGCGATGTCGAGGCCGGCTACTATCTGGCCCAGGCGTTGCTGCGGCAGCGGAAGTTCGAGGCGGCCGAGCAGATGTTCAGGGAGGTGCTGCGCCAGGAGCCCGAGTCGGCGCGGGCGCTGCTGGGCCTGGGGATCGCCCACTACAACCGCGGACGGCACCGGGAGGCGCTCGCCGCTCTGCAGGCGGCGGAACAGGCCGATCCGCAGGAACCGCTGATCCATTACTATCAAGGGCTGGTCTACCACCAGTTGCGTGAGTACGAGCGCGCGCCGGCCCGCTTCCTGCGGGCGATGAGCTTGAGCCCTGACCTGGCGCACTCCGGCCACTATTTCAGCGGCGTCGCCCATTTCGAGCGCGGCGCGTACGAGGAAGCGCGACAGGCCTTCGAGTCCGTGATCGCCACGCAGCCCGCGTCCGAGCTCAGCCGGTCGGCGCAGCAGTTCCTGGAGCAGATCCGCAACCTCCCCCCGGCCAAGCCGAAGCGCTACGACCGCGCCTTTACCTACAGCTCCGAGTGGGACACCAACGTCGTCCTGCTGCCCAACGACACCTTGCCGCCGGCCGGCTCGACGGGCATTTCGCGGAAGCAAGACTATCGGACGGTCCTCTACGGCCGCGGCGAGTATCGCGCGCTCCAGACGGACCGCTGGAGCGCCGGCGGTTCCTACGGAATTTATCAGAGCTTCCACCGCTCGTTGAGCGGCTTCGACGTCGAGGACCACGCTCCGACGGCGTTCCTCCGGTTCCACCAGGGGCCGCTCTGGGTCAGCCTGGCCTACGTGTACAACTACACGCTGGTGGGACGGGCCCCCTACCTGATCGCCAGCGCCGCGCAGTCGCTGGTCACCTGGGAGCAGGGCAGCCGGACCTTCACCCAGTTCGAATTCCGATACCAGTACAAGGACTTCCAGCACGGGCGGTTTCCACTGAACTCTGCCCGCGACGGCAAGAACTACCTGGCTGGCCTCTCGCAGTACCTGCTCTTTGCCGAGAATCAGGGCCGGGTCCGGGTGGGTTACCTCTTCGGGAGGCGGGTCCCCGACGGTGGCTCCGGCGCCGGGCGCGCTGGCGCCCGCCGACTGGGCCTACCACGGGCATCGGATCATTACCGGGCTCGAGTTGCCGCCCGTTCGGACGATCGAGCTGGACCTGATGTTCGAGTATTACCGGCAGCATTACCTCCATCCCAACTCCCTCTCCCTCGACGGCGTCACGCCGCGCCGCGACAACATCCTGGCCTTCGTCGCGACGCTGAGCCGGGACTTCGGCAGGTTTTTCACCGCAGCCCTGCAATAC
>CAZTUO010000324.1:1698-3819 GCA_964616355.1 uncultured Nitrospira sp. | reverse complement strand
TGCTGCGGCGCGGGTGCTGGGGGCACCCGCCCGGCTGGAGGGACCGAGACGCAAGGCTTGTGCCACGGCTCCGATCGGCCCATCGGCCAACCCCTTGGATTGACGGAGGCTGGGGCGGCGATGCTCGCCCGGCCGCTCAGGGCCGCTCCCCCACTGGTGCGTTTTTCCCCAGGGGCCCTGCCGCGGGTGGAGCCGAATGCAGCAGTGCCCTCAAGGAATAGCTCTTGCTTGTTCCTAGGCCGCTGGTCTATAGGCTGAAGGCCGATCGCTGAACGCTGACGGCCGTGAGCTTCTTCGTGGGTCCCCATGCCGACGTTGTCTCGCGATCACCTCGAACAGTACCTGCGGGCCCGGTTCGGGTCCGCCGTGCGGTTGCTCTCCTTCGGCCCCATCGGCGAGGCGTCGTCGGGCCTGGTTGACAAGCAATACGGCTACGGGAAGCCGGTCCGGCTCACCTTCCGGGTCGGGCGCAGGATCAGGCAGGCGGTGCTGGGCACGATGAGCCCCGGCCCCTTCGGGCATGAACATCCGGCCGACCGCGCGCAGGCGATGCTGTGGGACTACGACTCGTTCGGGCGCCTGCCGCGCCACGTCCCCGCGCTGGATGTCGGAGCCTTCGCCGAGGACGGCTCGCTGTTTTCCGTCGCGCGTGCGAAGGAGTTCTTCATCCTCACGGGCTGGGTCGAGGGGAAGGGCTACAACCTGGATCTCGAGCGCATGGCGCGGACGGGGCGGCTGGGAGCGCTGGACCGGCGGCGGGCCCGCGCGCTGGCGGACTATCTGGCGGCCATTCACCGGGTCAAGAAGCGCGACCGGCAGCTCTACCGGCGGCGGCTCCGGGAGCTGATCGGCCACGGCGAATGCATCATGGGGCTCACGGACAGCTATCCGGACCGCTTCGGCTTCATCACGCCGGCGCTGCTGCGCGCGATCGAGGAGGCAGCGAATCGCCGGCGGTGGCAGTTGCGGCACAAGGCGAACCGGCTCTCCCAGGTCCACGGGGACTTCCATCCCTTCAACGTGCTGTTCCGCGAAGGGACGGACTTCAGCGTGCTCGACCGGTCGCGGGGCGAGTGGGGCGAACCGGCCGACGACCTGACCGCGATGACGATCAACTACCTGCTCCTGTCGCTGCAGCGCTGGGGCCGGCTCCGCGGCCCCTTCGAGACGCTCTTTCGCCTGTTCTGGGATCGCTACCTGGAGCGAACCGGCGACGCGGGCGTGCTGGAGACGGCCGCGCCGTTCTTCGCCTTCCGCGGCCTCGTCGTCGCGAGCCCGCTCTGGTATCCGAACCTGACGCTCGATGTCCGGCGGGCGCTCTTCCGCTTCGTGCAGACCGTGCTCGCCACGGACCGCTTCGACCCGACGGACGTCAATCGGTACTGTGCCGGTGACCGTGAGGGGTGAGGGATGACGGGTGACGCGTGATGGGTGATCGGCAACCCACAACTCCCCCCACCGGTCCCGCGTCCCGAGTCCCGCATCAGGGCTCTGCGTTCGCGGTGTGGCTGACCGGCTTGCCGGCCTCGGGGAAAAGCACGATCGCGGCGGCGCTGCGAGCCCGGCTGGAGGCGCGGGGGCTCGCGGTCGAGGTGCTGGAGTCCGACGCGGTCCGCAAGGTCCTCACGCCCCAGCCGACCTACTCGCTGGAGGAGCGGGAGCTGTTCTACCGGGCGCTGGCCTACCTCGGCAGCCGGCTCGTCGCGCACGGGACGACGGTGATCTTCGACGCGACCGCCAATCGCCGGGCCTATCGGGACTTGGGACGCCGGCTGATTCCGCGCTTTGTCGAAGTGGCGGTGGAATGTCCGCTGGAGCTGTTCATGGCACGGGACTCCAAGGGCACCTACCGGGCAGGTCAAGCCGGGCGGACGGCCACCGTCCCCGGGCTGCAGGAGCCCTACGAGCCGCCCGAGCATCCAGACCTGCGCATTGACACGACCCGCACCGGCCCCGAGGAGGCGGCTGACCGGATCCTGGCCGCGCTAGCGAGAGCCGGCTACCTCGCGGCGCGGCGACGCGGGGACGCGGCGACCTGAATGTCGCCCCCTCGCCCTTTCACCGGGGCTGCGTGCCTCCCTCTGCCACCGGCAATCGCACGATGAACGTCGCCCCGCGGCC
>CAZTUO010000324.1:0-1688 GCA_964616355.1 uncultured Nitrospira sp. | reverse complement strand
GCAGGTGACCGTGCCCCGCAGCCCCATCACGATCCGCTGGACGGTCCACAGCCCCAGGCCGGTGCCCTGGCCGGGCGGTTTGGTCGTGAAGAAGGGCTCAAAGAGCCGGGCGCGGTGCTCAGACGGAATCCCCGGCCCGTCGTCCTGGATCCTGACCTCGACCCAGCTCTCCGCAAGAGCTGGCCGCGAATCGCGAATAGCTGATCGCTGCTCTCCGGAAGCTGCTCGCGGCTGGCCGCTCGCGACGAGGGTCGCTTCCACCGTCAGCGTCCCGCCGCCGTGCGCCGTCGCCATCGCCTGCGAGGCGTTGTACATCAGGTTCAAGAAAACTTCGCGCAACTCCTGCGGGTCGGCCTTAACCGCCGGGAGGTCCGGCGCGATCGCCGTCGTCACCGCGATACGGTTCGCCGCCAATTCGAAGGCCAGCAGCTCAAGGGCCTCCCGGAAGAGGCCGGCGATGGAGCAGGGCTCCTTGCGGTGGGTCGCCGGGGCGGCGAGCTTCAAGAAGCCTTCGATGATCTGGGTGATCCGCCGGGCGGCCTCCTGGGCCTCCTCGACGTCGGGCTGCAGCTCGCGCGCGGGCGCCTGCGCGCCGAGCTTCTCGTGGAGGAGCTGCAGGTACCCGGTCAGGATGAACAGGGGGTTCCTGACCTGGTGCGCGATCGCGCTGATGAGCTGGCCGAGCGCGGCAAGCCGCGCCGTGTGCCCGGCCTGGGCCTCCATCCGCTTGCGATCGGAGATGTCCTCGAAGAAGCCCTCGAGATAGAGCACCCGGCCGTCCCGGTCGCGAACCGTCTGCACCTTCCCGTTCACCCAGATGATCCGGCCGTCCGCGCGCCGGATGCTCAGCTCGAAGCCTTTCATCCCTTCGCCGGAGTCGCACAGCCGCTGCCAGGCGAGGCGGGTGTCCGGGCTGGCCTGGAAGTCGCCGACGTTGGCGCGGAGCAGGGACTCCCGGTCCGGGCAGCCGAGCAGCTCCACGAGCGCCAGGTTTGCGTCCAAGAACGCGCCCGAGGCGTCACAGCGAAAGATCCCGACCGGGAGCCGCTCGAACAGGGTCCGCCGCTGGGCCTCCACGTCCCGAAGCCGCGCCCGCTGGGCCGCCGTGTCCAGCGCGGCGCGGACCGCCGCCGGGAGCCGGATCAGGTGCCGGGACGATTTCAGCACGTAGTCGTCCAGGCCGGTCTTCATCGCCTCGACGGCGATCTCCTCGCTCCCGCTGGCGGTGAACATGATCACCGGACAGTCCGGGCAGCGGGCCTTGACTGAACGGAGCACCTCCAGGCCGGTCGCCCACGAGAGCTGAGAGTCCGTGATCACGAGGGCGACGCGGGATGTGTCCAGCGCCTCCTCGAGGCTCCGCCGCTCCTCGATCGGCTCGATCCGGAACTCGGGAAACTCCTTGGTCAAGGTCTCGAGGGCGAGGGTGCGGATCTGGGGGTCGTCATCCACGAGCAGGATGCGGAGCGGTAGGGCCATGCGTCCTCCCGTCGGGACGGGGCGAAGCCCGGCTGTCGGAGGCGCATTGTTGCCGATTTGCCGGTCCAGTGCAAGGCTGACGTTGTCCCCCCAGGGGAACTCAATCGGGGGCGCTCAGCAGCAGCTTGGCCATCACGGCGGTCTCGAGCTGGTCCAGGTCCACCGGCTTCGCGAGCACGTCGAAGGCGCCCAGATCCAACGCGGTCTTG
>CAZTUO010000323.1:0-3820 GCA_964616355.1 uncultured Nitrospira sp. | reverse complement strand
CACCTTCTTGCGCGAGGAGCAGCGGCCTCGCTCCGCCTTCGATTTCGCCATGGACCCCTCCATTCATGAGGGGGCAGTATGCCCCCAATCGGTGTCCAAAGAAATCGTGGGGCGGGGGAGGGTCAATCAACAGGAGACGGTGGCCGAGTTGGAAGCGCTGCGCCCAAGCGTGCAGCGGGGGCGGCCGTTCGGGAATGAGGGGTGGGTTGTGCGGACGGCGAAGCGATTGGGGTTGGAGCCGACGTTGCGGCCACGCAGGCGACCGAAGGGTTCGTGGGAAATGACCCCCGACCTCTTTTCGACTCTCAGAGAGGGCTGCCGGGACCTGCTCGTGTGGGCAGGCCGATCCTGTCAGGCTTGCAGGACGATTGCGGTGGTGGTCTTGGTGACGCCGTCCACGGCGCGGATACGCGAGATGATGAGGTCAGTGAGATGCTCGAGGGATGGCGACTCGACGTGCACGATCAGGTCGTGCGGCCCGCTGACCGTGTAGACCGCCTTCACGCCCTCGAGCCGGGTGATCGTCTTGTGGGCGCTGCGGGTGTGATCCCCCACGACATCAATCAGGACGAAGGCTGTCACCGCCATGCGGGAATGCTCCTTCCTGTGATACGGCCATCTGGCCGGTCGGTGACCCTAGCAAAGGGCGCTTCGGCAAGTCAAGGCGCGGGCTCGACGCCGCGCCGCGCGACGATCGCCGCAAGCAGTTCGTCTTCGGCAGCCGTGACGCCCGGCAGGGTCCGCAGCAGATGCGAGCGGACCAGCATTGCCAGATCATCCAGCGTCCTCAAACCCAGCCGGAAATAAAGGTACTGGACCACACCTTCTGACAACCCCGGCAGCGTGGCCCAGGCCGCGACCTCCGGGGGAAGGGGGTGCTTGGTCTCCTCGTAGGCGCGGATCGTCCCGGTCTTGAGATACTCCTCGATCTTGGCGGCCAGGTCCTTGCCGATGCCGGGAATCTGCTGCAGTTCGCCGCGCTCAGCCACCTGCCGCACGTCCTCGGCAAGGCCGGCGAGGGATTCCGCCGCCCGCCGGTAGGCCCGGATGCGGTAGGGATTGGCTTGCTGGGCAGCGAGGTGGGCCGCGATCGCCTGGAACAGCGCCGCGAGCGCGCGATTCCTGTCAGTCATGGAGCCCCCTGCTGGGATGGGTGGTCCCTCTATCCTATACCGGGAAGAGCGGGGAGCCAAGTCGGCGCCCGGCACGGGCCGCTGCTGGGCCTGCGGCGGGACGGCCTCCCCCTGGTTGTGTTGGTTGACAACCTGTCGGAGCGTCCCCTAGGATGGGGCATTGCTCGATGACGGAGACGAGCGCTCGAACCATCCGGATCCAGGTCAACGGGGAGTCACGGACCGCTCCCGGTGGGGTGACGGTGGCCGACCTGCTCCAGGAGCTGGACGTCCGCCCAGAGCGGGTCGCGGTCGAGGTGAACCTGGAGATCGTGGACCGGGGGGACTTCCACCGGCACCGGTTACAGGACGGAGATCGGATCGAAATCCTTAGCTTCATCGGGGGCGGCACATGAACGACGATCGCCTGGTCATCGCAGGGCGCGAATTCAAGTCGCGCCTCTGGGTCGGGACGGGCAAGTACAAGGACTTCGCCGAGACGAAAAAGGCCGTTGATGCCGCCGGTGCCGACGTGGTCACGGTCGCGGTCCGCCGCGTGAACATCACGGACCGGAGCAAGGAGAACCTGCTCGACTACCTGGACCCCAAGCAGTACACGATCCTGCCCAACACGGCCGGCTGCTACACGGTGGAGGACGCGCTCCGCTACGCGCGCCTGGCCCGGGCTGCCGGCGTGTCGGACATGATCAAGCTGGAGGTGATCGGGGACGAGCGGACCCTCTTCCCCGATGTGGTCGGGCTGATCGAGGCGGCGAAGATCTTGGTCAAGGAAGGCTTCTTCGTGCTGCCCTACACGAACGACGATCCGGTCACAGCGCAGAAGCTGGTGGACGTCGGCTGCCCGGCCGTGATGCCGCTGGCCGCGCCCATCGGCTCGGGACTGGGCATCCGGAACCCGTACAACCTCAAGATCATTCTCGAGACGGTCAAGGTGCCAGTCATCGTGGACGCCGGCGTGGGGACGGCGTCGGACGCCGCCCTCGCGATGGAGTACGGCTGCGACGCGGTGCTGATGAACACAGCGATCGCCGGCGCCCAGGATCCCATCATGATGGCGGAGGCGATGAAGCGGGCCGTGGAGGCGGGCCGCCTGGCCTACCGGGCTGGTCGCATCCCCCGGAAGCTATACGCGACCGCCAGCAGCCCGATTGAGGGCATGCTCTAGAAACCGTGACGCGTGACGCGTGATCGGTCGAGAGCCCACGTGCGTGTCCCGCGACTCGGGTCGGTTTAGGTCGGACTTCCTTCTTGCCCGTCACCCGTCACCGATCACGACGCCATGCCCCGCATCGACTTTCCTCTCTACCTTGTGACCGACCGCCACCAGGCCGCTGGCCGGCCGCTGGTTCCGCTCCTCCGTCAGGCCCTGGGGGCGGGCCTCCGGGCGGTCCAGCTCCGGGAGAAGGACCTGCCGACCCGCGAGCTGCTGCCCTTGGCCGAGGAGGCGCTCGGGTGCGTGCGCGAGCACGGTGGCCGGCTCTTCGTCAACGACCGGGTGGATCTCGTCCTGGCGCTCGGCGCGGACGGCGTGCATCTCCGGGCCGACAGCCTGCCCGTCCGCGTCGCGCGTCGCCTCCTGCCTCCGGACCGGCTGATCGGCGTGTCTGCGCATTCGGCTGAGGAGGTGGTCCGGGCCGAGGCGGAGGGCGCCGACTTCGTGGTGCTCGGGCCCGTCTACGACACGCCCTCCAAGCGGGCGTACGGCGCGCCGATCGGGCTCAAGCCGATCGAGGAGGCGAGCCGCCGGTGCCGCTTGCCGGTGTTCGCGATCGGCGGGATCACGGTCGCGCGGGTGCGCGCGGTGCGGCAGGCCGGTGCGGCTGGCATCGCCGTCGTCTCCGCGATCCTCTCCGCGCCGGAGGTTGCGGCGGCGACGCGCGTGCTGATCGAGGCGCTGGACGCGGCCCGCTGAGCGGGACGTGTCCCGACCGCGTCGCGCTGCGATCTCGCGCGCCGTTTTCCCAGCCGCTGTTGACCGCCCCCGGAGCCGATGATAGAATCCCCGCAGGTTTGCGCTCCGATTCGCGGTGTCATCCTGAGACGGCGGGGAGAGGAGTCCTATGGCCGAGTCCAAGCGCCCCTCGAGTCGGCTCAGTTCCCTGCGGGATTCAGTCAAGAAGCTCACTGAACGATTGTCAGACGGAGATGCAGACGCCGTGAGAAAACACGACGACAGCGCGCGCGAGGTCGAGAAGCTCCGTGTCCAGATCCAGTCCATGGAGGAGGAGCTCCGTCAGTTGCATCACTCGCGGTACCAGCTCGAGCAGGCCTCCCGGCAGAACGAGCGCCTGGCCGCCGCGCTGCAGGAGGCGAAGGCGCAGATCGAGGCGCTCCGGGTCGAGGTGGACAAGCTGACCGCGCCCCCATCCAGCTACGCGATTTTTTCCAGCCTGAACAGCGACCACACCGCCAACGTGTACGTCGGCGGCCGGAAGATGAAGGTCAACCTCCACCCTTCGATCAAGCCGAAGGACCTGCGCAAGGGGCAGGAGGTCATCCTGAACGAGGCCTTCAACGTGATCGAGACGCGCGAGTACGGCGGTATGGGCGAGGTGGTCCGGCTGAAGGACCTGCTCGAAGGCAACCGCGCGCTCGTGACCCTGCACCTCGACGAGGAGAAGGTGGCGGAACTCGGCGACCGGCTGCAGGGCGAGAAGCTGAGCGTCGGCGACCACCTGCTGTACGAC
>CAZTUO010000322.1:2161-3824 GCA_964616355.1 uncultured Nitrospira sp. | reverse complement strand
CCCGCCTCCGACACCGCGCCTGCTCCTGCTCGCCGGCCGTCCCTTCCATTGGCTCCTCGCCTCAGCGGAGCAGGTGACGCTGGTGGCGAGCGGCGAGCCCGCCCTGCTCGATCGGCCAGACCCGGCACTGCAGGAGCTGGCGCAGCGCGAGGCCGACCGCGCCTATCCGGCCGCCGGGGCCGGCCGCGCCCGCGACTGCCGGATCCTGCGGATCCCCCGTGCCAGGCTGCTGCTTAGACCGGGAACGGCGGCGAGCCGGCCTCTGCCGCAAAGCCCCTTCCCGAACCTGCTGCTCGCGGGAGACTGGACCGACACAGGGCTGCCTCCGTCGCTGGAAAGCGCGGTCCGCAGCGGCGAGTTGTGCGCGCAGGCGATTGTCGCTCACGGAGGCGCGGGCGCGTGAAAAGGTTACCGTTCGCGCACGCTCTCGCTGGCGTACTTGAGCAGGGGGCTCAGGAAGAACTCGATCAGACGGCGCTCGCCGGTCTTGATCTCCGCGGTCACGGCCATGCCCGGCGAGAGCCGCACCGGGCGGCCGTCCACGATCATCTCGGATCGGTCCATGCTGACCCGCGCCGCGTAGGTGGGCCCGACGTTCTCCAGCGGGACCGCGTCGTCGGACACGCTCACGATCCGCCCGTTGATGGTACCGTAGACGGTAAACGGGAAGGTCTCGACCTTGATCTCGACGGGCTGGCCCTCTTTCACGAAGCCGATGTCCTTGTTCTCGACCCAGGCCTCGACCTCCAGCGGGTGGTCGTTCGGGACGACGATGAGGAGCTGCTGCGCCGGCGTGACGACCCCACCCACCGTATGGACCGCGAGTTGCTGCACGACCCCGTCAATGGGCGCCGTGAGCCGTTGCAGCCCCGTGCGCTGGCCGGCCTTGACTAGTACGCAGGGCTGCTCAGCCGTCGTTACACTATCCGAAACGGTACGAAGCCGTCAACCTTCATACCGAGGTGGCGGAACGGCAGGCCCGAATCCCTGTGTCCCGTGACTGCCGGGCTCCATAAAGAGAGGGTCGTGCCGGCCGGTTGACATCCGTCGATCACCAGCCTAAGATGCGCGCCGACATCCGGCGAGCCTAGCCGAGGCACGTGTGACCCTCCAGGACCTGCGCGACTCCCTGCACGACTGCCAGCGCTGTAAGCTATCCAGCTTGGGCCGCACCCAGGTGGTGTTCGGCACGGGAAATCCCCAAGCCTCGATCATGTTCGTCGGCGAGGCGCCCGGGTTCCACGAGGACCGCCAGGGCGAACCGTTCGTCGGCGCGGCGGGCAAGTTGTTGAATGAGCTGCTGCAGTCGGCTGGGCTCTCCCGCGGCCAGGTCTATATCGCCAACGTGATCAAGTGCCGCCCGCCGAACAACCGGGACCCCGAGCCGGACGAGGTCGACACGTGCAGGCCGTTTCTGCTCCAGCAGATCGAGCTGATCAATCCCAAGGTCGTCTGCACGCTCGGCCGCTGGGCCACAGAGACGCTCCTCGGGCGGAAGGTTGGGATCACAAAGATCCGCGGCCGAGCCATCCGCGGCGACAAGTTCACTATCTTCCCCTTGCTGCACCCCGCCGCCGCCCTGCACCAGGGAAGCCTCCTGGAGCCGCTGCGCGAAGACTTCCGGAAGCTCAAGGAGTACCTCGATCAGCTCGACCGCGCCCCC
>CAZTUO010000322.1:0-2101 GCA_964616355.1 uncultured Nitrospira sp. | reverse complement strand
GTTCGGCTCCTGACCGGGGGTGTCAGGGAGCGCGGGCGGCTTGCACCGCAGGTGGCGCGAGCCAGCCTGGCACGAGCTTCCGGTCAGGCTGACCGGAGCCGCTGGGGCGACTGCTCGGGAGGGTGCCTCAGGCGCAGAGCGGCAGCGACGAGGTTGGGCAGCCGATTGCGTTAGGTCGTGGTCTGGGCAGCTCGGGATTGTCCCGCTTCCTCCGAGCCGGCCGGCCGCTGTTCGGCCTTGGCATCGGCCGTCTCGCCTGCGGGTTCCTTTTTTTCCTCTTCTTCCACCTCCGGCTCCTCGAACCACTGGACAAGCATCTCCTCCCACCAGGCCTCGTCCACCTCAGGGCCAGGATCCTCGGCGAGGTAGGCGACATCGTCTTTGGTGATCGAGGGGCCGACGACAGACGGGTCGTGCTTGGCCCGCAGGATGACCTCCTGGGTCGCGAATCCTCCCACGATCCAGGTGTCCGGGTCGGCGCGCCGGGATTTGTACGCCTTGAGCCCGTGCTTGAGGTAGAGAAAGATCGCGCGCTGCGTCTCGTCCCCGACCCCCGAGGGGGGCAGGCTCAAGGTCTTCTCGATCTTCTTCCGCCACTTCCGGTCGTCGTACCGTGAGGTGACGAGTTGCAGCATCCGCTTGCCGGTCTCAGCGTCCAGTGCCACGGTGTTCCGTTGCCTCCCCTGGTTCCATCGCAATCGTGTCCGCCAACCCTCCATCTTCCAGCAGCCTCCGGCAGCGCGCGTGCTCAACGCCCGGGACATAGAAGAACAGGCCGGCATATTCGCCCCCCAGCGGGGAGGTCGTCGTAAAGGTATCCAGGCGGAGCGTGTAGTCAATCCCCTGCGCGGACAGCACGCGCTCGGCCGCGGCGGCTTCGTCCACAGTGCCCGCAATATAGACCAGGTACCGCTCGGGCCCCGCCTGCTCCGGCTCATCGCGTCGAAGGCTCACGGCCACCCTGTTCACGGCCGCAGATATTGCTTGAAAAAAGCCTGGGTTCTGGCCCAGGCATCCTTCGCCTCGGCTGGCTTGTAGACGTCTTTCCGCGTGTCGTTGAAGAAGGCGTGGGGCGCGCCGGGATAGGTCTTGATCTCGCCGGTTTTGTTGTACTTCTTGAGGGCCGCGGCCAGGCGCTGGACGTCGGCCTTGGTAATCCACCCGTCCTCCTCCCCATAGATGTAGAGCACCGGGCAGGCCAGATCCTTGAGCGGCGTGTCCGGGTTCGGCACCTGGCCGTAGTAGGGCGCCGCGGCCTTGATGTCCCGGTTCACACAGGGGAGCATGAGCGCGTAGGAGCCGCCCATGCAGAAGCCCGTCACCCCGATGCGATTCGGGTCCACGCCCTCGACGGACTTCAGATACTTGACCGTGGCGCTGAGGTCCTTGAGGCCGTCTTCCTGCCTGAGCTGATTCATCAGCTTGCCGGCCTCGTTGGGATCGGCCGTGACCTTGTGGCCCAGACGCGAGTACAGGTCGGGAGCGATCGCGATGTAGCCCTCCCGCGCGTACCGCCGCGCCACATCCTTGATGTGGTCGTTGAGCCCCCACCACTCCTGCACGACGATCATGGCCGGCCGCATCGCCTGGCCTTGCGGGGCGACGAGATAGGCCCGGACCGTTACGCCCTCGCTCGGATAGGACACCATTTGTTCCTTCAACTCGTCAGCCATGGCTCTCCTCCCGCGTCACCTAGTTCCCGCCACCGTCATCTCGGCGATCTTGAGGGTCGGGCTCGCGATGCGTCCCCGGAAGGTGAGGTCGTTGCCGACCGCCTCGATGGAGGCAAACATGCGTTTCAGGTTCCCGGCGATCGTGATCTCCTCAACCGGATAGGCGAGCTCCCCGTTCTCGATCCAGAGGCCGGCCGCACCGCGGGAGTAGTCGCCCGTCACCATGTTGACGCCGAACCCGATCAGTTCCGTGACATAGAGCCCGTCTCGCACCGAGCGAATGATCTCGCCGGGGTCCGCCGCGCCAGGGACGAGGTAAAAATTGGTCGGCCCGACCGACGGCACATCGCCAACCCCGCGCACGGCGTTCCCGGTCGAAGACAGTCCCAACTTCCTGCCGGAATACGTGTCCAGCAGGTAGCTGGTGA
>CAZTUO010000321.1:0-3827 GCA_964616355.1 uncultured Nitrospira sp. | reverse complement strand
GGCGCTCCCCGCCCGCGGGCTTGTTGATGAACGACACCGCCGCGGCGACCAGCAGATCGAGGCGATAACCACAGTCCAGTCTACAGCCCTTGTATTCAACGGGAAGGGACTGCTGGCGTTCGAAGGGGATATCGCGCAGACTCAACTCGCGGCACAGGCATTCCTCGTAGGCCGACTCCAACAGCCCCGGCCCGAGCGCCCGGTGTACCTCTATGGCTGCCCCGATGATGCTTTCAGTTAGCCTATTCAGTTCCATCTCCGTGTTCTCTGTGTCTCTGTGGTTAGTAAGGAGGCGACTCCTCCCGGACCTCCATCGGCTTCGTCATCGCACCCACCTCCAGCCAGTAGTGCTGAACTTTCGTGACTTCATGCCAGGGCAACCGTGCCGGGTCTTTGATCGGCTCTTGGAGTACCGGCGTGGTGGCGCAGTTGGTGACGACGTACAGCCAGTAGCAGTCGCGGCGGTCTTCGGCCACGCGGCGCTCGTTAGGCGTCAGCAGGATCGTCCCCGCCGCCTCGGCCAGCCCCTTAACCTCGATCAGGCGCAGCTCGCCGGAACGCAGGTCCAGGCTTTTTATGTCGTAGCCCACGTCCTGCTCGTGCACGTCGGACACCTGGCGCCCCCGGGCTTTTTCATACTCCATGACCACCCGCATGGCCACGGCCTCGGTCTGGGCACTCGGTTGGAGACGGCGAACTTCCGGCGACTGCCGCTCGGGGTGCGGCAGCACCAGAACGCTGGCGATGCGCTCCACGGCCTGGAGCGTCAGCGACCGCTGCTGCTGGAGTTCCTTGCGGCGGCGCTGGCGCCGCGCCATGAGTTCCTCATGGCGGTTCTCGGCCTGGACCAGGCGCCCCTCGGCCCCCGGTTCCTTTCGCTCGATGGCCTCCTGGGCTCTGCCGATCTCCTCGTCCGCCCGCTGGAGCAGTTCGGTGAGCGATAGTTCCACGTGCTGGGCGATCCGCTGGACCTCGGCCAGACGCTCCTTGCGGGTCTCTTCCAGGAACGGCTGTAGAGCGTTCTCGTGCAGCCACGCAGCGGGCTCGGCCGCAAACGCCACGGCGGGCAGGACGGCCGGCGGGTCGCAAGGCATCAGGTTGGATAGAACACCTTCACCGCAGAGGCGCGGGGAGCACAGAGGTCCTTCTTTCTGTTCTTCTTGTTCTTTCTGTTTTCTCTCTGCGTCCTCTGCGTCTCTGCGGTGAGATTGTATCTCCACCGCGAAGAGCCGTTCGTGGACCACCTGCCCCAGGCCGTCCACCACCCGGGCCCGGTAGAAGTCGATTCGCGACGGCTCTTCGTGCTGGAGGGAGTAGAAGCAGGCCCCCTGGGCGAATGCCTCGGCAGCCGCGGCGCAAATATGCCGGCGGATGGCCTCGAATAGCGGGTGCCCGGGCGTGACCCATTCCAGGTTGTGTCTCTCGGCCGTGTCCCGGTCGGTCGAGCAGCGAGGGTACTTTGTGGCAAGAGGCGGGAGCTTCCAGTCGGCCGCGCGTTCATACTGGCGCAGCCGCGGCGGCGTGCGCCCCGGTTCGAAGGCGTGCGGCAGGTGCGGGATGTTCTTCACCTCCAGCCCCGCATACTCGGCGGCCTCGCGGATAAAACGGGCCACCGTCTCCGGCACCACGCGTCGCTCCTGCGCCTGGGCCCAACGCTCGAGGAGCACCTGGAGATTGAGATGCTTGGAGGCCAAGCCTTCCAGGGCGTTCTGGCAGATGGCGCGGAACCGCCCCTCATCGACGTTCTCCAGCAGGCGTTCCTCGAGGTCGGCCTCCCCCAGTTTGCCGGCGTAATAGTCCCGCAGGATCCGCTCCACCTGGGCCGCTGGCAGGATTTCGCCCACCACGTTGAATACCGCATCGTCGTCCAGCGCATCGCGGATTTCCTGGAGCTTCTCCAGCAGGCGCTGGAGCACGCGGCCCTCGATGGTGTTCGTGGCCACGAAGTTGAAGATCAGGCAGTCCTTGCGCTGGCCGTAGCGATGGATGCGCCCCATGCGCTGTTCGAGGCGGTTCGGGTTCCACGGAATATCGTAATTGAACAGCATGTGGCAGCACTGGAGGTTGATGCCCTCGCCGGCCGCCTCCGTGGCCACCAGCACCTGGATCGCCCCGTCACGGAACCGCTGCTCCGCGTACAGGCGCGTGCCCGGCTCGTCGCGGGAACCGGGTTTCATGCCGCCGTGGATGCAGCCCACCCGGAATCCCCACCCCTTCAGCTTCCCCACCAGGTAGTCCAGCGTGTCCTTGAACTCGGTGAACACAAGCAGGCGCTTGTCCGGGTGGTCGAAGAAGCCCTCGCTGTGGAGCAGGTCCTTGAGTTTCGATAGTTTGGCCTCGCAGTCGGTGTCCTCGACGCCCTGGGCCTGCTGGGCGAGTTCACGAAGTTCGGCAATCTCCTGCCGCACCTGCTCGGCATTGCTGGCCAGCGTAATCGCCTCGAGCATCGCTTCCAGACGCTCACGCTCGCTGTCCTCCATCTCCTCGAGCTCTTCCGGGGCGGGCAGGTCGGGCGGGGCCAGTTTGACGAGTTCCTGTGCCTTCTTCAGGCCTTCTTGCAGCCTGCGGGCGCGATTCTCCAGGCTATGGCGCAGGGCATAGGTACTGGAGGCCAGCCGGCGCTGGTAGAGGGACATCAGAAACCCGACCGCCCGGGCACGCGGATCATCGCCTTGGGCGGCCGCCCTGGCGCTGTGGCGTTTGACGAATCGCGTGACCTGCTTGTACAGCTCGAACTCGGCGCCGTCGATCTGGAACTCCACCGTGTGCGGGATGCGTTTGGTGAAGATCTTCTGGACCGCCCAGGTGCCGTCCGGCCGCCGCTCCGGGAAATAGACCATCGCCTCCTTCGTGCGGCGGAGGTAAAACGGCGCGCGGCGGCGCTCCATCGCCTCGCGGATGGAACGCACGTCGGCATAGGCATCCGGGTCGAGCAGTTGCAAAAACAGCGAAAAGTTCTCGGGGTCCCCCTTGTGCGGCGTGGCCGTCAGCAGCAGCATGTGGTCCGACGTGTCCCGCAGCAGCTCGCCCAGGGCGTACCGCGCCGTCTTGCGGGCCGGAGGCGTCCACGACATCCGGTGGGCCTCGTCCACGATGGCCAGGTCCCAGCGGACCTGCCGCAGGCCGGGGAGTATCTCGCTCCGCTTGGCAAGGTCCAGCGACGTGATCACCTTCTTCTGCTCCAGCCACTGGTTCACTCCAAACTGCTCGCGGAGGTCGCCCCCCTTGATTACCAGAAACGTCTCGCCGAACTTCTCCTTCAGCTCGCGCTGCCACTGGAAGGAGAGGTTCGCCGGGCAGACGATCAGGATGCGTTCGGCCAGCCCCCGCAACTGAAGCTCGCGGATTAGCAGGCCAGCCATGACCGTCTTGCCGGCTCCCGCGTCATCGGCAAGCAGAAAGCGGACTCGGGCCGGCTTCAAAAGGTAGTCGTACACCGCCTCAAGCTGGTGCGGCAGCGGGTCCACGCGCGAGATGGACAGGCCAAAGTAAGGGTCGAACTCCCAAGCAATCCCCAGACAGTACGCTTGAACGCCTAGCCGAAGGAGACGGCCGTCCCCGTCGTAACTGAAACCGGCATCGAGGATCGTAAGGCCGGCAAGGTCCTGGCCACTGAGCGTCACCTTGCGGAATCGCTCGCTCTGAGTGCCCACAAGACCGACCACCCACCTTCCGCTGCCCTCGTCACGCACCGTCTCCACGCGCATCGGCTCGTTGAAGATCGGGCCGGTGAGCACCTGCCCTTCGCGGATGGGAGGCGGCTGGCTCATCCCGATGCCCTCCCCGTCGCCCAGACCTCCTCCGCGTTTCGCTCCGCCTTCCTCTCC
>CAZTUO010000320.1:0-3831 GCA_964616355.1 uncultured Nitrospira sp. | reverse complement strand
TCGACGCCGATGCGCTCTTCACCGAGCTCTGCCCGTGGCCATCCCTGGTGCAGCGGCTCGGGCGTCTCAACCGGAGTGGAAGCCGCCCAAGTGCAGCGGACGTTGCGGCGGGGAAAAGGCGTCCGGCTCCGGCCGTGATCGTCGAGCCGTTGCCACCGGTACAGAAGCAGGGGGAGTCCCGAAAGCAGTATGAGGCGCGACGCAAGCGCGAGGCTGCTTTGCCCTATGATGGCGACGCACTAGACGAAGCGCGTCAGCATCTTGAGGAGGTGATGAACAACCACGCGGGATCCGTCGCGCTCGAGACGCTGGCGCAGATTCCGCTCTCACTTCCGGTTGACGGCCCAGTTCTCAGGCGATTCGACCTGGATGATCTCTTCGACACGGATCCAGACCTGAGCGGAGGCCACTCCGATATCGGTCCCTTTATCCGCGCAATCGACCGGGATGTCGACGTGTATGTGCTCTGGCGTCGAATCGAGCACGGGCTTGCTCCCGATGAGCAGGTGCCAATCCATGCCGATGAGCTGTGCTCCGTGCCGTTCTACGAGGCGCGCGATGCATTTGCCGACCGCGAGGTGTGGATTCTCACCCTCGCCACCGGACACAAGCGTGGCGCAGCCTGGCGCAGAGTGCGAGGGCGTGATATTCGCGCCGGCGACACGATCATGGTGGATCTGTCGGCAGGATCGTACCATGAGAAGCTTGGATGGAAACCGGGAGCCAAAGAGGCTTTGACCGAGATCGTGGACCGATACACCCGTGATGACGGGACAATGGTGCGCGCCTGGGTTCGGGCGGACGGCGGGAGTGTGTCGTTGATCGAGGAAATCGACGATCGGATCGTCGGCGCGCGTGCTCAAGGCGAGGATCCTCGGAGCTTCGCAAAGCAGTGGACGGAGCTTGAGGCTCACCTAACCAAGGCGGAGCAGAAAGCCAGGGATTTGGTGACGGCCCTAAATTTGCCGGAAGACATCCAGAAGCCGGTGCTCTGTGCCGCTCGTTGGCACGACGTGGGGAAGGCGCTCGAACGCGAAGCGAACGGGCAGATGCGTCGGCCGTTCCAGGAAATGCTGGCCAAAGCGGGGCGCCCAGAGAACGGCCATCCCAAGGCCGGCATTTTCTATGCAAAGTCGAACGGGCGGGGCGGACCGCCGGCGGGATTCCGCCACGAGCTCGCGTCGCTGCTGGCCTTCCTTCAGACGTATCAGGACGACGACCTCGCGGCGTTTCTCATCCTTGCCCATCACGGCAAGGTGCGTCTGATGCCGGAGGCGTGGGACGACGATGATCCCCAGGACCTGTGCGGCGTACGAAAGGGCGACCGGATTCCACAGGCAGCTTTGCCCTGCGGCGGAACCGCCCCGTTGGTGCTTGACACGGAGGTGCTCCTACCGTCGCGCAAGGGAGCGGGCTGGCAGGGGCGCGTCCACCGCCTGCTTCAACAGTACGGCCCGTTCGCTCTGGCCTACTTGGAAGGACTCGTCCGCGTGGCAGACTGGAGAACGAGCTCATGACGCCGATCGTCTTCACCGGCGTGTCGCCGCGCTCCCTTGGCGACCTCCTCAAAGGCTACGGGATCATAGCCATCGTGGGAGAGGAGTGTCCGGACACACTGTTCTGGTGGGACGACGCCTTCCACCTTGTAATGCAGAGATCATGCGATTATTGGAAGGGCGCTGGTACCGCGAAGAACCAACTCAAGGATCTACTACGTCAGCGGCTATTGGATTGGGGTCGCGAAGTGGCTGGCCGCTTCCGTCCACGCCGTGGCGAGAGGTGTGGACAGCCGCTGCCGTGCCGATATCACGGGTACACCGGTCAAGGGCGAGGCACATCCGACTGCCAGGAAAGCTCCCTGCTGCTTCGCGTGCGTCCCTTCCATGACGAGTTGGAGCCTCGTCTTGCCCTCTGGGCCCGCGCTATTGCCCTGCCCTCTGAGGCCAGCGACCGGACCGAGCCGCACCCTCTCTTCCCAGCACACGGCCAGGAGGGATCCGGAGATTACTTTTCGCAAATCGAGAAGGCTGTGGAGGCCGCCAAAAGGGCTTCACAAGACCTAGAGTGGTCGCTCTTTGCAGAAGGGAACGCTCCCCTTCGGTCCACACTTGACAGCGGATACCTCTTTTTCCCAGAGCCGATGAAACGCTATGCGACTGGGATTGAGAAGTGGGAACGGGAGAAGGATGCTCCTGTAAGCCCCTGGTGCTTTCTACTTGCGCTCCGCGGGGTGATGCTACTCCGCGGCAGCCTCCGCCGCCTGCGCTGGGGCCGGCGCAACTATCCGGCGTTTCCATTGGTCTTCGAGGGCTCAACGGTCGAGCTTGGCGCCGGCAAGTTCTTCCGGAATGTAGAGCTGCACCTGCCTACGTGGCGTGCCGAACGACCCCGGACGCTGGCGGAGTTCGAGATGCAGGTGCGTCAGTTCGAAGCTCGGTTATCTGCGCGCGGCTTCCCCGCTACGGCCGCGGAATTTCGGGCCGCGGTGGTCGGACGGGGCTCAGGAGCTGCTTTCGATACCTTCCACCGGTTCGTCCTTGAGGGACGGCGCCCAGGACAGCGGCAGCCCTTAAGCCAAGGTATCCCGCGCGGTGTGACTCGCGTCGGCGGCTCGGGCGAGGCCAGCAGCAGGCTCAGACTTATGCTCGCCCCGTTGGCGGAAGCGGCATGGTTCGACCAGTTCGCAACCGAACGTCTCCGCGCCGCACGTGCACGTGTCGAAGAGCAGATTCATTGGGCTGTCGAACAACCAAGCGTCGAGGCCTTCAGGGCGGTGCTCGAGGCTCTGTGGGAGTTGAACCGCTCCATCCTTCTTCCGGGAGCATTGCGCCGCGAGTTTGAGGACACTAGGCGCCAGCCCCGTGCGCTTCCGCCGCTTCCCGCGCTGCGCTGGGAAGAAGCGCTCCAGGAGGGACTCGCCACCAGCCCCGCCTATCGCCTGGGCCGTGCCATCGGCTCGATCCTCGGTGTCAAGGCCCAGAGTGGCCAGCTGACCCTCGGACCAGTGCTCGAAAACATGCTTCCTGTTCGGTACGACTGGGCGCAGCGGTCGTGGAGAGTTCCAGATCCTCTGCCCTCGGGTCCTCTCCGTTGGGCAGGACTCGACCCACTGAACGACTTCAGACGGCTACTCTGGTACCGTTGGCTCGACAGCGCTGATCTCGATCGCGTCCCCTTCGCGGGGGCAAGGCACGCATCTCTGGAGGACATCGCGGCCTTCCTTCGAGGTGAGGTGGATGTACGGGAAGTGCATCGCCTGGCTGCTCTTTTCGCGTTGCTCGACTGGCAGAGCTGTCGGCCAGAGCGCGAAGCTGGACCGCAGAGAAACGGAGCCATTGTCCCGCCGGCTTACATTGCTCTCCGCTTGTGGCTTCAGCTCGGCATCGAGCCCGCTTCCGGTTCGCGCCCTCCTCGCGACGGAGAGGTGCTGCGGTTGCTTAACATGGGGTTGCCGGAGCAGGTCGGGCGTGCTGTGGCACGGGCGCTGTCGCGGCTTCGCGTAGATGGTCTCCCGTGGCACAACGAGCCAAGACCAACGGGGAAAGCGGTGGCGCGTCTTGAGCCCAGGATTTCGGATCTTGAGGCTGTGCGGCTATCGGCGGCACTCGTCGTTCCGATCGCGAGGCGGGATGTGATGGCGCTCGCACGCAGGCTCTGGGTCCCCACAGAGGAACAGGAAAACGACTTCGTCAGTGCAGTGGAGGTGACGTCATGAATCGTCTAATCGACAGTGGTGCCGGACAAACCGGCTCTCTACTCGAAGTCCTCTACAGCCGGGACCATGTCTTGATCACCGCTACTCTCGTGTTAGCGAACGGGCACTTTCTCCAG
>CAZTUO010000319.1:0-3841 GCA_964616355.1 uncultured Nitrospira sp. | reverse complement strand
GAAATCGTCCGCTGGTAGGGCCTCACAAACTAGCTCCTTGAGGGTGCCGTTGCCAAAGATGCAGGGCCCACGGTTGAGCAAGGTGAGCGCCATGCGGAAGACGTTCCCCTCGAAGACGCGGGACGCTCGCAGGCGGCGCCAGATCTCCTCCAGCTTGGCGATTCCAGCAGAGTCCGGGTGAAAGGCCACGAAGGCGCCGTTAAGGGCTCCGACGCTGGTCCCCACTACGACGGAGGGCCGAAAACCGGCCTCGAATAGTACCTTGAGGACTCCTACCTGGACGGCGCCCAAGAGGGCGCCACCGCTGAGGACCAGCGCTGGCTGGGTGCTTCCAGAAAATCGCGTCATACTTTTCCTCCGTCCCATTGCCGCCTGCTTCCATCCTAGTCCTCGGGTTCCTTTGCGAAATGTAATCTCCATTACCTTAATACCCCCATGGGGTATGGGATCATCACCTCAGGCCATAGTAGCGCCCCGGAGGAAGAGACGCGGCGGGGCGCGCAAATCAAGCGAGCACAAAGGAGGACAACTATGGATTTCGAAGCTGGTAACGCCATCCTGGCCGGCCTCATCGGCGGCGCGGCGATGGCCATCATACTCTACATGGGCATCCTCATGATGCCCCGGCAGATGAAGATGAACATGTTCATGCTGCTGGGGACGATGGTGTTACCTGTAGGGGCCGGGGCTTTCATAATGGGCGCGATGATCCACGCAGGGATAAGCGTCGTCTTCGGGCTGGTGCACGGGGCGGTCTTCTCTATCGCGGACATAGATTCGGCCCAGGCCGCCTGGGGACTCCTCTTCGGCCTCGTACACTGGGTTGTTGTCGGCATGGCGCTGGGCATGCTGCCCCTGATGCACCCTCGCATCCGCTACGCAGGACCGCGGCTGATTCCTGCCGCCGAAGCAAGTCCCCATCCCGAGCAGTTGCTGGACCCGCCGGGCTTCTACGCGCTGGGCTACCCGCCGATGACGGCGCTGGGCTTCCTGATGCTGCATCTCCTCTTCGGCGTAATCTTCGGCGCCTTGTACGGCGCCTGGGCTTAGTACACTGGGCCCGGCAACGCTGGTATATTTCTCAGATTCGACGGATTGAGTTCGCCAGCCCTGGCTCGCTGGGGGCAGAGAGTTGGCGCCTCGCGCCGTCAGAGGCGAAAGGAGGAGACGAGGTGAATGAGCAGAGGATCAAGGTGTACGGGGCGCCCTGGTGTCCGGACTGCAAACGCGCCAAGCAGTTCTTAGGAGAGCAGCGGGTGCAGTACGACTGGATCGACATCGATCAAGACCCAGAGGGAGCCGCCCTGGTGCGGGAGAAGAACGCCGGCAAGCAGATCATCCCCACTATCGTCTTTCCCGACGGTTCCTTCCTGGCGGAGCCCTCCAACAACGAACTGGCCGCCAAGCTGGGTTTTCGCCTCAAGGCCGAGCGCGGCTACTACGATCTGCTGATCGTAGGCGGCGGCCCGGCCGGACTGACCGCGGCTATCTATGCGGCGCGGGAAGGGATCGACAGTCTCGTCATTGAGAAGAGCGCCCTCGGGGGCCAAGCAGGTGTCACCGAACGCATAGACAACTACCCAGGCTTCCCCGCCGGCATCAAAGGGGCCGCTCTGGCTGCCCGGATCATCCAGCAGGCCAGGCGTTACGGGGTAGAGCTGCTCTCCGCCGTGGCCGTCGCTGGCATCAGGCGTCACGGCGACTACGTGCTCATCACAACCGAAGGAGGCGACGAGTACTGCGGACGGGCGGCCATTAGTGCGACGGGCAGCAGCTACAGGCGGCTGGGCGTTCCCGGCGAAGAGGCGCTGATAGGCGCTGGGATCCACTTTTGCGCTACGTGCGACGGGCCGTTTTACAGGGGCGCCGACGAGTTGCTCGTGATCGGCGGCGGTAACTCCGGCCTCGAAGAGGGGCTGTTTCTCTCGCAGTTCGCCAAGCGAGTCCGCATCGTGGAGCACCAGCCGCGCCTGAAGGCCTCACAGCTTCTTCAGGACAAGGTGCTCAGCCATCCACAGTTCGAAGTGCATACGAACATGGAGATCACAGAGTTTCGCGGGAACGGCAGGCTCAGCGCGGTGCTCGCCAGGGACCGGGCGACGGGCCAGAACTACACCTTTCACCCCGCCGGGGTCTTCGTGTTTATCGGCCTGAATCCGAACACGGGCTTTCTGAAGGACGCGGTCAACCTGGACCGCTGGGGGTTCGTGGAGACCGATGGTTCCTTCCAGACGTCCATCCCCGGCGTCTTCGCCGCGGGCGACGTCCGCGCAGGGTCCACTAAACAGCTGGGAGCCGCGATCGGCGAAGGCATAACCGCCTTGCTCATGGTCCGGCAGTACCTCGAGAGGGCGTCACAGCTGCCGAGGCGAGAAGTGAACGCGTGAGCGCTAAGGCGCCATCCAGACGCCGCCTGAGGCATGGATGGTGGTGGCGGGCCAGGCTCCGCAGATCGAACCCCTGGGCGACAATTTCCCCCGGTCCCAAGCCAGTGTAATCGGGATTACAAACCTCAGCCGTCGTCGCAGCTTAATGTGTGTGTTGGAACACGATCCGTCCGCTCCCGCGCGTTGGTGAGCGGTATGCACGCGCGAGGAGCGGCTGGGAGCGAATGGACCTGTAGTGGCCACCGGCCCTCGGACCGGGTCAGTCCTAGGAGGCAGACCATGAAGCTTCCAAGACGTCTTATCGCCACCGTTGCAGTAGCCGCCGCTCTGGCTGTCATCGCGGCGGCCTGCGGCGGAGCGGCCACCAACGGTGGGCCGGGCGGCGAGTCGCCGTCCGGGCCGACGCAGGAACCTGAGGTGGAAGACATGCCGCCCGTGGCGGGATGGAACACCGACTGGTCCACGCGCAGCATCGAGCTGTCGGAGCTGATCCGTGGCCTCGGCGCCAGCGATCCCCGAGACGTCATCCCGCCCCTCGACGAGCCGAAGTTCGAGACTGTGGAGGAGGCGTCGCAGTGGCTGGATGATCGGGAGCCCGTAGCCCTGCTGGAGCTGGGCACGGAAGCGCGGGCCTACCCGCTGCGCATCCTCACCTGGCACGAGATAGTGAACGATCAGGTGGGCGATCTGCCCGTCGCCATCACCTACTGTCCCCTCTGCAACAGCGCCGTCGGGTTCAACCGGCGCGTCAAGGGGGAGGTCCTGCGCTTCGGCACCTCCGGGCTCCTGCGCAACAGCGACCTGGTTATGTGGGACCGCCAGACGGAGTCCCTCTGGCAGCAGATCACCGGCGAATCGATAGTCGGCCAGCTCACAGGCACCCGGCTGGAATTCATTGCGACGCCGATCGTCTCCTGGAAGGACTTCAAAGAACGGTTTCAGGACGGCAAGGTGCTGTCCCGCGAGACGGGATTCCAGCGGGCCTACGGCTCGAATCCGTACGTGGGTTACGACAGCGAACTGCGCCCCTTCCTGTTCAGCGGGGAGCCGGACGAGCGCTATCCGGCCATGGAGCGGGTGGTGGGTGTCACTACGGGCGGCGTCAACAAGGCCTACCCCTTCAGCGTCATCGCGCGGGAGCGGGCTGTGAACGATGAGGTCGGCGGTGAGCCGGTGCTGGTGGTCTGGGGCGCCGAGGAGACCGCCTCGGCGCTGGACAGCTCCGACATCCCCCAGGGCCGGAGCGTGGGCGCTGGCCTGGCCTACCTGCGGACGGTGGAGGGACGGGTGCTGACCTTCGATTCCCAGGGGGGCGATACGTTCAAGGACCGCGAGACCGGCAGCACCTGGGACCTCCTGGGGAACGCCGTAGCGGGGCCGCTGGCTGGCGCCAAGCTCACGCCAGCGGTGCACACCAACCACTTCTGGTTCGCCTGGGCGGCGTTCAACCAGGG
>CAZTUO010000318.1:0-3842 GCA_964616355.1 uncultured Nitrospira sp. | reverse complement strand
TCCGGGATCCTCACCTCGATGGTGAAGGCCAACTGCCTGATTGACGTGCCGGTGGAGACCGAGCGGCTGAATCCGGGCGACCTCGTGGACGTGCAGGTCCTCAACCCGCAGTGCTGGGTGCGGTGACGCGATGGCTCCGCCGATCCTCTGCATCGTGGGGCGCTCGAACAGCGGGAAGACGACGCTGGTGGAGCGCCTGATCCCCGAGCTGGTCAAGGCGGGCTACCGGATCGCCACGATCAAGCACGCGGGGCACGGCTTCGACCTGGACACGGAAGGGAAGGATAGTTGGCGGCACAAGCGAGCCGGCGCGAGCTCCGTCATCGTGCTGGCGCGGGGGAGCCTCGCGATGTTCGCCGACGTGCCGGAACAGATCAAGGTGGAGGAGGTCCGCGACCGGTTCCTTGACGCGGAGATTGACTTGATCCTGGCCGAAGGCTGGAAGAGTGACGCTTTCCCCAAGATCGTCGTTGTGCGCGACCGGTACGGGGAAGTGCCGGTCTCATCGGAAGGGCTGCTCGCGGTCGTCTCCGGGGAGCCCCTTGACTGCCCCGTGCCGGTCCCGTGCTTTGATCGGAACGACATCCAGGGGCTGCGCGACCTCATCATGCGCCAGTTTCCGAAGCGCCGAGAGGCATGAGCCGGAAGGGCATCGTCATCGTGGCGATCCTGGCTGGCGGCGTGGCCCTCGCTGGCGCTGCCGTCCCGCTCACGAACCATCCCACGTTCTGCGCCACGTGTCACACCATCAAGCCTTCCTACGACTCCTGGGTCGTCTCGACCCACAAGGAAGTGACCTGCGTGGCCTGTCACGTGCGGCCGGGGGTCGAGGGGTTCCTCCGCGACAAGGTGCAGGCCGGCTTGAAGGACGTGGCGATCACGCTGTTCGGCACGCCGACCGATGCGCACAATTTGCAGGCCGTCGTCCATAGCGACGTCTGCGTGAGCTGCCATCGGGCCATTCTCCGCGTCAATGAGATCGCCGAGCGGGACCTTCCCGAGCCGGTGAAGCAGGTCGGCTTGATCATGAGCCACCGGAAGCACATGGAAGCCTTTGCGAAGCGGGGGAAGGGCGAGGGCTGCACGACCTGCCACGGCCGGGTCGTCCACGAGACGCCGATCAAGGGCTACCCGATCGTCATCCCGCGCGGGCACGTGGAGGAGGACAGCCAACGCTATGAACCCGACCACCCCAAGGGCAGCCGGCTCCACGCGGCGGCGCTGGCCGACTGCTTCCGCTGTCACGATGGCAAAACCACCTACGAAGGGAGGGTGCTGAGCCGCAAGTGCGAGACCTGCCACCTGCCTGATAGGATTGGGGAGTATCTCTTCTGACGCGCGGATGCCGACGCCCCATGCCCTCCCCCGTTGTGGAAGTCCGGAATCTGACCAAGCGGTTCGGCGAGTTCACCGCCGTGGACGGGATCTCCTTCGAGATCCGCGAAGGGGAGATTCTCGGGCTGCTCGGACCCAACGGGGCGGGGAAGACCACGACCATCCAGATGCTGCTCGGGCTCATCACGCCCACCGCAGGCAGCATCCGCATGTTCGGCCTCGATCTCGCCTCGCATCGCGAGGAGATCCTGAGCCAGGTCAACTTCTCCTCGACCTACATCTCGATGCCCTACGCGCTCACCGTGGAGGAGAACCTCTGGGTCGTGGCCAAGCTGTACGGGCTGTCGAACATCCGCCCGCGCATCGATGACGTCGTCAAGAAGCTGGAGATGGAGGACTTCCGGACCAAAGTGACCAGGAAGCTCTCGTCGGGGCAGATGACGCGCCTCACGCTCGCCAAAGCGATCCTCACCGAGCCCAAGGTGCTGTTCCTGGACGAGCCGACCGCGAGCCTGGACCCGGACATCGCGCAGAAGGTCCGGAGCCTGCTCAAGGAGGTCCGCGCCGCCGGCGGGCTGACCATGCTCTACACCTCGCACAACATGCGGGAGATGGAGGAGATGTCGGACCGGATCATCTTCCTCCAGCGGGGCCGGATCGTCGCGCAGGGCACGGCCGAGGAGATCGTCGCCCGATTCGGCAAGGCGGACCTGGAGGAAGTGTTCCTGAAGATTGCCAGGGAACGGGTGTGAGCCGCATGAAGCTCCACCGCATCGTCGCGCTTATCACCCGCCACGTCTATCTCTACCGGCGGAGCCTCGCCCGCCTGATGGAGATCTTCTACTGGCCCTTCCTCGACCTGGTGGTGTGGGGCTTCATCACGGTCTACCTGATGCGGTTTCAGGGCGCGCTGCCCGGCGTCGTGACGTTCTTCCTCGGCGCGCTAATCCTCTGGGACGTGCTGTTCCGGGCGCAGCAGGGCATCACGATCTCCTTCCTCGAAGAGATCTGGGCGCGGAACCTCATGAGCCTGTTCGCGAGCCCGCTCAAGCCCAGCGAGTTCCTCGCCGCGACGATGGTCATGAGCGTGCTGAAGGTTACGATGGTCTCGATCGTCATGGTGCTGGCGGCCTTCCTCTTCTATTCCTACAACGTGTTCATGATCGGGGTGGCCCTGATTCCTTTCGTGCTGAACCTGCTCGTCACCGGCTGGACGATCGGCGTGTTCACGACCTCGCTGATCATGCGGTTTGGCCAGGAGGCGGAGGTCCTCGCCTGGGGGATGGTCTTCCTGTTCCAGCCGATCTCCTGTGTCTTCTACCCCATGGAAGTCCTGCCCCGGTGGCTCCAGGGACTCGCCTGGGCCAATCCGGCCGCGCATATCTTCGAGGGCATGCGGGCGGTGCTGACGGGCGGTGGGCTGCCGCTGATGCATCTCTCCTGGGCGACCGGCCTGAACCTGCTCTACCTGACCGCCATCGTCGCCTGGTTCCACTACATCTTCAACGTGTGCAAGGAGAAGGGGCTGCTGGTGCGGGTAGGGGAGTAGGCCGCGGCTGGGGGTGAAGGTGGGAGCCGCGGCCGGAAGAGGTGGTGCCTGTCCTTCCTCGAAGCGCCGCTGACCGCAGGTCCACGTCTTTTCTGGGGCGAACCAACGGCTGGGTTGTCGCCCCCCTTCGCCGCAGGTCCCGCTCCTTCGAGGCGGGAGGTCCTAGCTTTCCGACACACCTGGCTCGGTCAGCGTCTGGAAGTCGAAGAGCCGGCGGTCCAGGAGGTGGGCGGGCGCCACGTTCGAGAGCGCCGCGAAGATGCGCTCCGGGCAGCCGGGGAACCGCTGGGCCAGCTCGCGAAGCAACGCCTTGACCGCCTTCCGCTGGAGGTGCTCCTGCGAGCCGCAGAGGTCGCAGGGGATGATCGGGAAGGCCCGCAACTCGGCATACCGCGCCAGGTCTGTCTCCGGTACGTAGGCCAGTGGCCGGATCACGATATGCCGACCGTCGGTGGAACGCAGCTTGGGCGGCATAGCCTTGAGCTTCCCGCCGTAGAAGAGATTCAGGAACAGGGTTTCGAGGATGTCGTCCCGGTGGTGGCCGAGCGCAATCTTGGTCGCGCCCAGCTCGGAGGCGAGCCGGTAGAGATGGCCGCGCCGGAGCCGCGAGCAGAGGGAGCAGGTGGTCTCGCCTTCGGGGATCACCCGCTTGACGATCGAGTAGGTGTCCCGCTCCTCGATGCGGAACGGCACGCCCAGGCGCGTGAGATAGTCGGGGAGGACGTGGGCGGGATACCCCGGCTGCTTCTGGTCGAGGTTGACCGCGACCAGGTCGAAGCGGACCGGCGCGCGGCGGCGCAGGACGAGCAGGATGTCCAGCAGCCCGTAGCTGTCCTTCCCGCCCGAGAGGCAGACCATGACCCTGTCGCCCTCCTCGATCATCCGGTAGTCGGCGATGGCCCGGCCGACCAGGCGGCAGAGGCGTGTTTGGAGCCGGTCGGTCTCCGCGGGAAGCGGC
>CAZTUO010000317.1:0-3851 GCA_964616355.1 uncultured Nitrospira sp. | reverse complement strand
AAGACCCCGACGAGTACCGCGCCGCCAACGTGTTTTGGGTTCCGAGGGAAGCCCGATGGTCGCACCTGAAAGCGAACGCCAAACAGCCTTCGATCGGGAAGCTGGTGGACGAGGCCATGGCCGCCATCGAGCGCGATAACCCCTCGCTCAAAGGCGTACTGCCGAAGGACTACGCCCATCCGCGCCTGGACAAGCAGCGCCTCGGGCAATTGATCGACCTGGTCAGCACGATCGGGCTTGGCGACAAGGACCACCGCAGCAAAGACATCCTGGGCCGGGTCTATGAGTACTTCCTGGCGCAGTTCGCCAGCGCCGAAGGCAAGAAGGGCGGCCAATTCTACACGCCCCGCTGCGTAGTGCAGCTTCTGGTAGAGATGCTCGCCCCGTACAAGGGACGTGTATATGACCCGTGCTGCGGGTCAGGCGGCATGTTCGTTCAGTCCGTGAAGTTCGTGGAAGCCCACGCTACTGGCAACGGCAACGGTGGCAAGGCCAGAGGCGACATCAGCATCTATGGCCAGGAGTCCAACCACACCACTTGGCGGCTGGCTAAGATGAACCTGGCGATCCGGGGTATCGAGGCAAATCTGGGCAAGGAACACGCTGACAGCTTCCACCGCGACCTGCACCCGGATTTGAAGGCCGACTACATTCTTGCGAATCCGCCGTTTAACGACAGCGATTGGGGCGGCCATCTGCTCAAGAATGATGTGCGCTGGAAGTACGGCGTGCCGCCGGCATCGAACGCCAACTTCGCTTGGGTGCAGCATTTCATTCATCACCTGGCGCCAACCGGTCTGGCGGGATTCGTCCTGGCCAACGGCTCGATGTCATCCATGCAGTCCGGCGAGGGTGAGATCCGCAAGAACATTATCGAGGCCGACCTGGTGGATTGCATGGTGGCGCTGCCAGGCCAGCTCTTCTATTCGACCCAGATTCCAGTCTGCCTCTGGTTCCTGGCCCGCGACAAAAAGAACAAGCGCTTCCGGGACCGTCGCGGTCAGACGCTGTTCATCGACGCTCGGAAGATGGGGCGGATGATTGACCGCGTCCACCGGGAGCTGACGGAGGAAGATATCCGCAAGATTGCCGACACCTACCACGCATGGCGGGGTGACAAGGACTGCAAGAAGAAGTATAAGGATGTACCGGGTTTCTGCAAGTCGGCCACGATCGAGGAGATCCGCAAACACAATTACGTGTTGACCCCGGGCCGGTACGTGGGTGCGGCGGTCCAAGAGGATGACGGCGAGCCATTCGACGGGAAAATGGCGCGTCTGACGGCGGAGCTGCGGGAGCAAATGAAGCAGGCAGCCAAGCTGGACAAGCTCATTTGGGCCAACCTGGAGGATATCGGGTATGGGGGGTGATGCCTGGGCCAACATGCCATTTCATGAAGCTGTGCAGGTGAACCCTTCGGTGCCCCTTGAGCGTGGTCGAGTTTATCCATTTGTCGATATGCAAACCGTTGATCCAAATTTGCGTAGTGTCGGCCCCAGTGAGTCACGGGAGTTCAACGGGGGAGGTTCCCGGTTCATGGATGGCGACACCCTCATGGCGCGCATAACGCCTTGTCTCGAAAACGGCAAGATCGCTCGCTATGCGGCTCCTGAGGATGAAGTCGTAGCACACGGTTCAACGGAGTTCCTCGTAATACGTGGCAGGCCCAACGTCACGGATAATGACTTTGCCTTTTACTTGACCAAGTCAGACATCGTGCGGGAGTACTGCATCTCCCAGATGACGGGAAGTTCTGGTCGTCAGCGCGTGCCAACTGCTGCCCTCAGCAATCTCGTGGTGCCAATTCCTCCGATGAAAGAGCAGCGCGCCATCGCCTGCATCCTCGGCTCGCTGGACGACAAGATCGAGCTCAACCGGAAGATGAACCGGACGCTGGAGGAGATGGCGCGGGCGATCTTCAAGAGCTGGTTCATCGACTTCGACCCGGTGCGCGCCAAGGCGGCTGTTCGCCGCCAGCATCCCAGGTCGACCGACGAGCAAGTCAGCCGCACCGCCTGTCCAAAACTGAAACCCGAAATCGCCCGCCTCTTCCCCGACAGCTTCGAAAACTCCCAACTGCGCGATATTCCGAAGGGGTGGGCTGTAACCGCAATCGATCAAGTATTTGACCTGACCATGGGCCAGTCGCCCCCTGGCGCGACGTATAACGAGAGCGGCGACGGCCTGCCGTTTTACCAAGGCAGAGCGGATTTCGGATTTCGGTTTCCCAAACGGCGTGTTTTTTGCACAGCTCCGAGCCGACTTGCCAAGCGTGGCGACACGTTGGTAAGTGTGAGGGCACCGGTTGGGGACATCAACATGGCCAGTGAGGACTGCGCAATCGGCCGTGGCCTAGGCGCAATCAGGCACAAGAGCGGCAGCCGCTCATTCACGTACTATTCGATGCGCGCACTTGAAAGTCAATTTGAGATCTTTGAGGCGGAGGGCACCGTATTCGGATCAATCAGCAAGAAAGATTTCCATAGGTTACCGATCGTGATGCCGCCTGAAAGTCTTGTCGTCCAGTTTGAAAAAGTGTGTTGTCCCTTCGACGACGCTATTGAGCGCAACGAACAAGAGAGCGGCATCTTGGCCGCCCTTCGCGACGCGCTGCTGCCGAAGCTCGTCTCCGGCCAACTCCGCGTCCGCGACGCTGAGCGAATCGCTGCGAGGTATACGTAGTGAAGCGCGAGGCCAAACTGCTTCTGGGCAAAGCTTGCGACTCGCTTGTGCTGGCGATAGAGCTGTTCAACCGTCCCAGCGATAGGGGGCGGACGGCCGCCACGCTGATTTTACTCGATCACGCCTTTGAAATGTTGATGAAGGCCTCCATCATCCACCGCGGAGGGAAGATTCGAGAACGGCGCGCTAGGGAGACCATTGGGTTCGACAAGTGCGTGCGCCGCTCGCTTACGGATGGAAAGGTAAAATACCTTGACGACGTGCAAGCGCTGACGTTGCAGAGCATCAATGGCCTGCGAGATGCGGCGCAGCACCATCTGCTCGACATTTCCGAAGGGCAGCTCTATTTGCATGTCCAATCTGGCGTCACACTGTTCCGGGACATCCTGCGGACAGTCTTCGGCCAAGAACTGAGAGAGTATTTGCCGCACCGGGTCTTGCCTGTTTCCACTGCTCCCCCAACCGACCTGACCACACTGTTCGATTCTGAGGTAGCGCAGATCAAGAAGCTACTTCAGCCCGGGAAGCGGCGGCACCTCGAAGCTCTTTCGCGGTTGCGCCCTTTGGCGATTCTGGATGCCACAATACAGGGGCAGAAGAGCCAGCCAAGCGACAGCGAGCTGCGTAAGCTCGCGAAGGAACTTACTGGAAATGACTCCTGGCTAAAGGTGTTCAGGGGCGCCGCAGCGGTTGAGATCACGACAGACGGTTTAGGTCCTACGTTGACTTTGAGACTTAATAAGAAGGAAGGGATTCCTGTTCAGCTTGTTCCGGAAGGAACAGAGGGAGCAGCGGTTGTCGCTGTCAAGCGGGTCCCTGAATTGGACTACTACAGCATGGGGATGAGCCAATTGGCCGAGAAGCTCGGAATTAAGAGGAATAAGCTTCTCGCTGTGATTGAGCACTTGGGCATTCGCCATAATCAGGATTGTTACAAAGAGTTCAAGATCGGCAGTCAGATTCACAAACGGTATTCCCCTAAGGCGCTAGAACTCATTAGGGAGAATCTGTCCTCACTCGATCTGGACATGATCTGGGCGGAATATCGTGCGACACACGGTAGGCGGCGTCGATGAGCGTAAGAGGGTTTACCGAATCGGTCGTCGAGCAGGCCGCGCTGGCGTGGCTGGAAAGCCTCGGGTATACGATCCTGTTCGGGCCAGAGATCG